>CAZONK010000080.1:0-13942 GCA_964581095.1 uncultured Roseivirgaceae bacterium | reverse complement strand
TACCCTTCCGCGATTTATATTTCAGGACATGAAAAAAACATTCAGATAATTAAGAGAAAAGATAATTTCTTTATCAATAGCGGAAGTCCTGAAAAGGCAGAATTTATATCCAAATCAGACGATGCACTTTTTGCAAAACGTGAACCCGGATTCGTTACACTAAATTTTGATAACGCCGGAAATGTATCAGCAGATATTGTTCAATTGTATCCTGAGAAATATAGTATTCAAAGATCCATAAAGCTCATGGAATCCATTTGTACAACCGATAGCAATAGTGAAATATCCAACAATCATCGTCTGATTCCTTGTCAGGAAAAATTAACTGCTGGGTCGGGTATGGTAGGGAAGTATGATGAATTTACTAGGTCCGTTGCCGGGACTGAATATTCGCGGAGTAACTTTTCTAATGCATTTTTTGGGAAGCACTACCGCGTTTCTTGGGCGACAGAAGTACAAGTGCCTGTACTAAACCTCAATACTACTTTTGATGGATTAAACCCCTATGAATTTGGTGGTGGGCGTCAAACGCAGTCGTTAAAACTAAAAGCCGGGAATGGATATGAGTATGTATTCAGGTCAGTTAACAAGGATCCTGCAGGGGCTCTTCCCTTTGAATTGCGTGGGACAATTTTAGAAAAAATAATTAAGGGCCAAACCTCGACCCAGCAACCCTATGGAGCCATGGCTGCCGATATCCTCCTTAATAAACTGGATATTTTACATGCGCATCCCGTATTATATGTGATGCCTGATGATCCTATGTTAGGGCCTTTCAGGGCTCCTTTCGGTAATATGCTGGGTATGCTGGAAGACCGGCAAACCAATCCTGATTCGAAAGAAGAGAAGTCGTTTGCAGGGGCTGATAAAATCCGAAAGAGTTTTAAGATGTTCACTGATTTGTATGAAGATCACAACGATGAAGTGAATTCTGAAGAATTTGTCCGGGCCAGGGTATTTGATATACTGGTGGGTGATTGGGGTAAGCATGAAGACAACTGGAAATGGGCGGCATATAAAAAATCAGAGGGTAAGGGTAGAATTTTCCGCCCTATCCCCCGTGACCGGGACCACGTATTTTCGAGCTGGGATGGTATGCTGCCCTGGATAACCGATCGGGAGTGGGCAAAACCCAGTGGGGAAAATTTTGGCTACAGGATAAAAGGATTGCGCAGTCTTATGTGGCAGGCACGGCATCTTGACCGGTTTATAGCAAACGAAAATACAAGGACCGACTGGCAGGAAGCAGCGCAGTATATCCAGAACAGGATCAACACCGATGACCTGGATAAAGCCATCAAAAACATGCCCGAAGAAATTTATAATGGAGATGGCATAATAATTCGTAATAAACTGGAAACACGTTTAAAAGACCTGGATAACTATGCGGATGATTATTATAGAATGCTTGCCAAAGAAGTTGATGTTGTTGGCTCGGCAAAGAAAGAGTACTTTGATGTTAGAAGGCACGATGATGGAACTACCTCCGTAACAATGTACAATGTGAAAAAAGGAAAAAAAGGGAAAAATAATCTTTATGAGCGCACTTTTTATCCCGATGAAACCAGGGAAATCAGATTATTTGGCCTCGGGAATGATGACATTTTCGATGTAAATGGTAAGTCGAAAAAGTCTATACTTATACGGGCTGTTGGTGGAGCTGGAGATGATATTTATAATGATACCTCGATCGTTAAGAAAGGTAATCACAACACGCTGGTTTATGATAAAACAGGAAAAAATAAAATCGTTGGTAAACAGGCAAAGGAAATTCGAACTGCGGATTCACAGGCATATACTTACAACAGAACCGCCTTTAAATACAATACATACTTCCCCACACCAATTTTAAGTTACAATTCTGATGAGGGGTTTCTATTGGGATTGGGAGTGGAGTTTACAAACCAAAAATATGGGAAACCGGATTTTGCCAACATGTATGCAATTAAAGTTGATTATTCTACTGAAGGAAATTTTACGATGGATGTATCTTCACGACACCACCATGTATTAGGGAAATGGGATGTTCTCACCGGCGCCCATTGGGGTCAGCCAAACAAGTTTAATAACTTTTATGGAATTGGGAACGAGAGTGTAAAAGATCCGGAATTGTATGCTACAAATTTCTATAAGACACGGTACAACTCTGTACTTGTACGAACTGGGTTGCTCCGGGAGTTTTGGCAGCGAAGTTTTTTCTCAGTAAATGTTGGTATTGAAACAAACGGCGAACAGCTCGAAACAAATAATATATTTACGCAATCGCCCGAAACTATCATCGGCGAAGAAGCTCTGGATATCGCCCGTGGTGTATTTATTCTTGACCTTGACTTTCGGGATCGTCCAAATCTTTCCTTACGGGGTATGCGCCTTTATGTAAATCATGAAACAGGATGGGTACTCAATACAGACGAAAAACGTTATCATAAAATCCATGGAACACTCGAACAGTTTTTTTCCTCCCGAAACAATAACCCTTTCACATTGGGATTGAAGGTTGGAGGATCCTCAACATTTGGCGACATTCCTTATTATTACCGATATTACCTTGGTCAACTCCAGTTTTTGAGAGGATACCGGAAAAACAGGTTCACCGGTGATCATGCCGCATTTTTAAATACTGATTTGCGATGGAAAATTGGAGAAGTCAGGACATCACTTGTTCCAATGGGATATGGAATCAGGGGATTCATGGACACAGGGAGAGTTTTTGTAAATGGAGAATCTTCAGATAATTGGCACCTGGGGTATGGGTTTGGCATCTATATCATTCCTTTGCAAGAGAGCTTTTCCATCAATCTTTCATTGGCTTACTCTGAGGAAGAATCAGGATTATTCCTTTTCAGCCTGGGTAAAACCTTTAATTGATAGTTGATTATTAACTAGCCGGTAGTTTAAACGGGGAGTTTGGTTCCTTCGACATTTGTTTATAGACAACCCTGTCCATGATTCCCGGAAACAGCCGTGTAAGAAATATCAGCAATTTTCCCTGAACCGTAAGTTTAAGTACTTTTCTTCTTCTTTTTGTAGCCTTATAGATACGCCTTGCAACTTCCTCCGCCGACATCATTTTACTCTCTTCTCTTGGAGACTCTCCCTGCACATGACCATCAGCTGATAAGGCTGTTTTACGAATATTCGATGTTGTGAACCAGGGACACACAATGAGTACATGCACTCCTTTGTACAACATTTCGGTTCGGATAACCTCCAGGAATCCATTTAATGCAAACTTTGATGCCGTATAACCAACTCTGCCTGGTAATCCACGAAATCCTGCAATACTCGAAATACCGATCACTGATCCTTTGGTTTGAATTATGTGAGGTAAACAATACTTGGTCGCGTTTACAGTTCCATAGAAATTGACCTCCATCACCTTTCGAATCACGTCAATCTCAACTTCTTCAAAGCTGGCACGCATACTTACACCCGCATTATTTATAAGAATATCGATCCTTCCAAACTTAGTTATTGCCTTTTCGGCCATTTGTTTGCAATCGTCTTCAATCCTAACATCTGACTGCAGGCACATACACTCAACACCCGCAGCTTTCAACTCCTCTCCGGTTTGTTCCAGAACCTCACTTCGTCGTCCGGTTATTACTATGCGGGCACGGTGTTTCCCAAATTCAAAGGCCAGGGCTTTACCAATACCTGAACTCCCACCTGTAATAACTACTACCTTATCTTTCATATTCTGATAGAATGACCAAAGGTAATCCATCTTGATTAACCTCAAAATCTATATTGAATGTATCTTTGAAAAATGAAATTCATTGAATTTCTTTCTTATTTACCACTACGAATACTTTTTATCTTTTCAGATATAACGTATCTGCTTGTACACTACATCTTTAAGTATCGCCGGGAAGTAATCGAAAAAAATATAAATATTGCCTTTCCCAATATTTCGGAAGGTGAAAAACTAAAAATCATTAAAGGTTTCTACAAAAGTTTCTGTGATATTATTTTCGAAACCATCAAGGCAATTTCTATCAGCCAGGAGGAAATGTCCAGAAGGGTAACCTACACAAATATTGAAGGACTTGAGGAGGCAAAAAATCGTGGATTATCGGCAGTTTATCTTGCAACCCACAATTGTAACTGGGAATATATGTTGCTTTCGGCAACAATCCAGTTTCCATACCAGGTATATGGAATTTATAAGCCTTTAAATGACAAAAAATTCGATAAATTCCTGTTAAATATCCGTTCCAGGTTCGGAGGTATTCTTGTGCCATCAGATAAGATTATCCGAAATATTGCTACGCACAAAGAGGAAGTCAGGGGCATTGGCCTGATAGGTGACCAACGACCTCATATTGGAAACAGAAACAAACTATGGGTAAAGATGTTTGGTCATGATACTGCCTATCATTCGGGAGTGGAAGTTGTTCCAAGAATGGAAAAGGCTGCGGTTTTTATGGCGAAGATGGTTCGAAAAAAACGTGGATATTATCACATTGATATTATTAAACTAAAGGAACCACCATTCAGAGATGATCCAAATTCAACAGATATTATTGAGATGTACACTCAACACCTTGAGAAATTAATAAAAGAAAACCCATCCAATTGGTTATGGTCTCACGATCGGTGGAAATATACAAGGGAAGAAGAAATAGAATGGAACAAAAATTGATGTAAGCGCTCCCAAATAGTACTTAATTCCGAAGTTTTGCTACACTGAAAACAGGAACTGATAAATATTAGTTTGGCAGTTTTCAAATTGGCAGTTGGCAATTACCCTTCGTAGTCATGCCATAACTCTTAGTTCGTGGATTGACTTACTAATTCAATAATTCATCTATAATAAGCCCCGAAGGGGTAGTGATCAACAGCCTTGGGCGTCAGTCCAGGGATTAGAAATAGAAAGTAGTATCAGCACCAAGGGTGCGTAATCAAAAATGATGTAGGAAAAGATCACTTAATTCAATAATTCTTCGATGTCAGTTTTGGAAAGGCTTTTGAGTACGCCTTCTTCTTCCAATATCAGATCACCTACAAGTTTTAATTTTCGTTGTTGCAATGCAAGAATTTTTTCTTCAACCGTATTTTTTGTAATAAACTTATAGGTGAAAACAGTATTCTCCTGACCTATACGATGTGCCCGGTCTATTGCCTGTGCTTCTGCTGCCGGGTTCCACCAGGGATCGAGGATAAACACATATTCTGCTTTTGTAAGGTTCAGCCCTAATCCACCGGCCTTTAGTGAGATCAAAAATATCTTAATTGTATCATCATTCTGGAACAGTTCTACTTGTTTTTTCCTGTCCCTGGTACTTCCATCGAGGTAAGCAAAAGAAATACCCTCATTTTCTAGCCATTTTCTTAATATTGACAGATGTTTAACAAACTGGCTGAATATCAGCATCTTGTGCCCCTCTGCAATGGTACTTGTGAGCATCTGGATAATGTCTTCCATTTTACCTGAATCACCAGTGTAGTCAGGTTCAATAAGTATTGGATGATTCGCAAGCTGACGAAGTTTGGTTAACCCCTGTAGTATCAACATTTGAGATCCCTTTACACCTTCCTTTTCAATATGGCCCAATATCTGGTTGCGATAGAATGATTTAACCTCTTCATATTTCTCTTCCTGCATTGTTGTCATTGTGCTATAATGTATATTTTCAACTTTTGCAGGAAGGTCTTTAAGTACCTGGGATTTATTTCGTCGAAGAATAAATGGTTTTATAATTGAGTATAGTTTTTTTGTTTTTTGTTCATCCTGTCCACTTTCAATGGGTTTTAAAAACTCTTTTGTAAAAAAATTCTTCTCCCCCAATAGTCCTGGATTTATAAATGTCATCTGAGACCACAAGTCCATGGTTGAATTTTCCAATGGTGTCCCTGTTAGGATCAACCTGTATTTAGATTTCAGCAATTTAACAGCACTCGCGATATTAGATGAAGGATTTTTGATTGCCTGCGATTCGTCGAGAATTACATAATTGAAATAATAGTCTGTGAGGGTATCCACATCCAGTCTTATAATTCCGTAGGAAGTTAAAACAAGGTCATAGTCAGCAAATTTTGAGACATCTTTATCCCTGAAAGTACCAGTGTAAGATAAAATCTTAAGTTTAGGTGTGAATTTTTTTGCTTCCATTTCCCAGTTATAAACCAACGAGGTTGGCATTACAAGTAAAGTAGCGCTGTTGGCACCATTTTCTTTTTGTGCTTGCAGCATTGCCAATGTCTGCACGGTTTTACCCAGTCCCATATCGTCGGCCAGGCAACCTCCAAATTTGTATTGGTTAAGAAATAAAAGCCAGTCATATCCTGCTTTTTGATAAGGGCGTAATTTCCCCTTAAATCCACTCGGTACAGAAGTAATATCTATTTCCTTGAAATTACGCAATTGTTCAAGTTTCCTGTCAATTGATACCTTGGCGAGATTGCCATCTTTAAGATCAGTAACCAGTGAAAGATGATGTTTTTTTAGCTTATGGGAATCAATATCCTCTTCCATAAAAGCAAACAATTCTTCATATTCCTGGAACCATTCCTGTGGTATTACAGCAACTTCGCCATTAGGCAAAGCAATCTCGTACTTCTTTTTAAGCACATGTTTGCGCAATACGTTAAAAGGAATCTCATATTCACCGAACCGTACAATAGCATAGATATCAAACCAATCTATATTTTCACGTATTTCAATATTAATGGAGGATGTTCCAAGAAAATACTTTTTACCATTTGTAGATTTTTGCCGAATGATATAACCTTTATCTTCAAGGTCTTTCCGATGGTTATAGAGCCATGAAAATCCATTCAACTGATCCATACTGCTTTTGGAGCTTAAAAGGCCCAAATCCAGATTGTTCAAATATTTAATCTGCCGAATCTCGAAATTGTTGTTACGCTGTATCCGATAAAACGTGTAGTAGTCATTTTCCATTTCAACTTCTACACTAACCGGGTCGTTTCCATTACTGGTAAACCTGTAATTACCATATTTAAAACTTATTTCAAACAGTACCTTAACTACAGAACGGATATTATCACTTGTTTTATTACCGAACAGCTGTAATTCAGGATCATTTTTGATTTCAAATGATGAAAATTCAAGCACCGGTATGGGATCGAAACATTTTGTTTTGATGTCAAATCCCTTTGCATACACATTATAATTTGCCACTAATGGTGCTACGAACTTTTTATAATATGTACCTTCAAGATTCTTGGGTATGACAATAAATTTCTTATTTAAAAACGGGGCAATTTTATAACCATCTACACCACATTCAAAACTATATAAGCATCTTTCAACAATGAGCCATGCCGGTTCTTTGCAAACAAGATAAGCTCCGCAATATTGAAATATTACTTTTTCATTTTCATATTTAATTGTTGGGAAATAATGAGTGTTATCGGAATTCCTCCTAAAATGAAACAGGACAGACGCTTTCTTTTCCTTAACATCAATCTCTCTCCAGGCCGGTTCACCATCATTTCCCATTTCAAAAAGATGCTTTCCCGCAATCAACGACAGTATTTCTGACCGCCGGCGTTCAATGTACATCTCCATTTCCTTTTGAAGGAGTTCATTCCCTTTTTCCTTGTCGTATACTTTCAGGAAAAAATCCCTGGCTTTCATTTTCTTTTTTGAAAATTTAAGAACAACACTCTCCTGGCTCATCTCGTCCATGATGGTAATGAGCCTGTAATCATTTTCATCAAGTTCATGGGCAAACTCAAATGCATTTTTTGAAGAGATATTCTGATGCTGGAGTGTTCTTTTGCCATTTTCTCCAAGGTGAACAACAAAGGATTCGAACATATATCCAAGATATTCGTGCTGGTACAACGAATAGATAATTTGAAACGGTTCTTTGGGTGAAACTTTCATTTATACAAAAATCCAATCTGCAAAATACCTACAAAATGGTAAAAATCAGGAAAAAAACACATGATTTTTGTCGTGTTTCAGAGGGTATTCAGTGGATTGAATTTTGTGGCAATAATTGCAGGTCTGATTGAAGCTCCCAGCGTTATTACGATGATACCGACCGAGGTAACAATAAAATCTAATATTTCCATCTTTACAGGGTAATAACCGATTACTGACGAAGCTACCCCCATTGAAACCAAACCAAATTTCTGCTGAAGAAGTACAATGACAAATCCTGCGGCAATTCCGAAAATCGCTCCTGAAAGTGAGATAAAAGCGCCCTCCTTTAGAAATATTGCCCGAACCAATCGATCGCTGGCTCCCAGCGAATACAGTACGCTTATATCTCTTTTTTTCTCAATTGCCAACATGCTCAGGGCGAAAAATATATTGAAAGATGAAATGGAAAGTATGAAAGCAAATATCAGAAAAACAAAAAGTTTCTCAATTTTAATGGTTCGGAGTATAATCGCATGTTGTTCATCACTGTTTTTCACTTTGTACTGATCACCAAGTACACGTACCAAATTTTGTTGTACCTCCGACTCGCTGTATCCATCCATAATAGATACTTCCAGTGAAGTACGCCGGTCACCATAATCCAGTAATTCCTTTGCAAATTCGAGTGGGACAAATACATACTTTTCATCGTACTGCTTTTCGAGTGCAAAAATCCCACCGATCATTATGTTCTTCCTGTTCAGCATTTTTTCCGGATTGCTGATAGAACCCCTGATATCTTTAGGATAAAACAATTGCAACGCAAAAAAATCATTATTAGGAGCTATGTTTAATATATACTGTATGCCACGTCCGATAATTGCATAGCTAAGATTGGTATTGTCAGCATAAAATTTGGCAGAACCATGAACAATCGCATCATTCACCGATGGCTTCTTGAGAAAACTATCACTAACTCCTTTGACTACAGCCACCATCTCACTTTGATTGTACCGGATATACGCATTATCCTCAATAACTTCAGCAAGTGTAAGTACACCATCTACATTTCTAATTTGCTCAAGGAATTCATCTGAAACCTCGAAGGACTTTCCAACAGCAGCTTCGATTTTAATCTCAGGGTCAAATGTGTTGTACAATGATTTAAGTAAGTCTTCAAGGCCATTAAATACTGACAATACAATGATCAGCGCCATGGTACCAACACCCACAACAAACATCGAAATAATAGAAATCACATTTATGAAATTCCGTTTTTTACCGGACCAGAAATATCGTTTTGCTATAAAATATGAAAGATTCAATGGATGGGTTTTCTAATCTAATCAACTAATCATTTTCTTTTTCAGGTGCGGGTGGGATGTTTAAGCTATCAATCAGGTTATCAAGACTTGTTGCTTCTTCCTGTAATTCATCAAGTATAAACGATACATCCGGAACCACACGCATTTGTTTTCCAATGCGATGGCCCAGTTTACCCCGGACTTCACTTTTCCTGGCATTGATTTTATCAATAAGGGCGTGTTTATCATCAACCAGGAGCATACTTAAATATACCCTCGCCATCGAAAAATCAGGGGTTATTCCAACCTCAGTGACGGTAATAAATGCCTTCCCGGTAATGGTTCTAACCTCGCTTAGAAATATTTCTCCCAGTTCTTTTTGAAGCAACCTTGCGACTTTCTTTTGACGTGTACTTTCGTTCATAATATCGGGGATGTATGAAAAGTAATGTTAGGTAGTGCAAATATTGCAATTATTTTAATTTTATCTCAGGATTAAAGTATTTTCAGGTTTACAATTTTATCGACTTGCGTGCTAAAACTTTTTAGAATAAATGATCCTTATAGATTAGTAGTAGTGTTCCTGCTACTAATAACATTCCGATTGCCTTATTGGTTATCCATAAATGGAATATTAATTCCTGAATTACAATGGATGCTTATCGGTGAGCGAATGGCAGGAGGTAGTATGCTTTATTTTGAAATATGGGACTATATATCCCCATTTTCAGCAGGTGTTTATTGGATAATTGACTTCTTTTTTGGCAGATCGATAATTGTGTACAATATTTTGGGACTTCTCGTTTCGTTTATTCAGGCTTTTATTTTTAACATGATCGCTCAGAATAATAAATTTTACCCTGAACACAATTTTATACCCGCGCTCGTTTATGCAATTTTGATTTCATCGTTTATTGATTTCTTCACACTCTCACCAATGTTAATGGGTGTAACTTTTGTGCTGTTGGCATTGAATAATGTAGTAAGCCAGATAGAATTCAGGGCAAAAAAGGATGAAAAACTTGTTAGTATAGGCCTTTACCTTGGTATTGCTTCACTTTTTCATTTTCCACTGATCATTTTCGGTCCAACAATGATCCTTGTACTACTATTATTTTCATCAACGATACCCCGACGATTTCTCCTCATATTTTATGGTTGGCTTTTGCCTCCTGCCCTTATTGTTTTATACTATTTTTTATCAGGGAGACTTCATTACCTATGGATTAACCAGGTAATGCCATGGTTCTATATGCCCTCCATAAACATATTGTCAATAAACTCAGTAATATTTCTAATTTCACCGGTTTTAGCATTCATTTTATTTGCATTTATCAGAATTAAAAGAAGAGCGCGCATTACAAACTACCAGTCAAGATTAATTCAGGTAATTCTTTCATTCATGCTGCTCTCCATTATTATTTTGTTTATTGAAATAGATCGCTATTTGTATGTTTTAATCGTTTTCGTACCAGGTAGTGCCTATTTTATTAGTTTCTATTTTATTCTGGCTAAAAGAAAAATTGCTTCTGAATTGATGTTTATAGTATTTATTTCCCTTGTGGTTGGACTAAATTGGCTGACAGTATTTAAAATGGAAGAAACAATGAAAACCTCCTACTTTATTGAGAAGAAGGAATGGAAAAATACATCTGTGACATGGTTGGGGGATAATATAAGTGCTTATGTTAATGCTAAAGCTGGAACGCCCTACCTGAACTGGAAATTATCTGAACGTGCCTGGAATAATATTAACAGGTATCGCTACCTCTCTTTAACAGTCCGTTCCTTTATTGAGGAAAGACCCGAAACAATTTTTGATCCTGATGGGCATTTCAGCAGGCTTTTGGACAGGGCACCGGTGCTTCGAGACTACTATCGCCTTTCAGAAGAAAACAAGTATGTACTACGCTAGCATTTTATTTTATCAACCCGTCGCTCATGGCGCCCACCCTCAAAATCAACTGTCAGAAAGGTGCTGACCATTTCTTCAGCAAGGGAATAGGAAATAAAACGAGCAGGGATACACAAGACATTGGCATTGTTGTGCTGTCTTGCCAGCGATGACAGTTCATTATTCCAACACAATGCAGCCCTTATTCCCGCATGCTTATTTGCTGTCATGGCAACTCCATTGCCACTGCCACAAATGAATATTCCCATCTCACATTCATTGTTTACAATAGCTTCAGATGCCGGATGCACGTAGTCAGGATAGTCAACTGGATCGTTGTTGAAGGGCCCAAAATCTTTTAAATCGTGTTCGCGTTTCGTCAGGAAATCAACTAACTGTTTTTTGTATTCGTATCCGGCATGGTCGCCTCCCATTGCAATTTTCATAATTTAATTATTTATGGCTTTTACGACTTTAATTAAATACAAAATTAATCACCTCAAGATTTTGAATCCCCAGTCTCACCCATGGCTTCATCAAAAGATTTCTTATCTTTTCTTATTACATAAGCAGAAACATAGATACTTATTTCATAAAGACCCATTAGGGGAATCGCAATCAATATCTGACTAATTGGATCAGGTGGCGTTAACAACGCCCCCAAAATCAGAATCACTACGATAGCATGTTTTCGATATGTCCGCATTATTTGCGGCGATATAAAACCAATTTTTGAAAGAAAATATACGACAACGGGTAATTGAAATACAAAGGCACTGGCAAGTACCAGCATCGTAACGGTACTTACATAGGACGTTATATCAAACTCGTTTTGTACACTTGCATCAACCTGGTAGTGCGCGAGAAAATTGATACTCAACGGTGTAATTATGAAATATCCAAAAAACACACCTATCGTAAATAACAGGCTTACAAAGAAAACAGCCCCACGGGTATGTGATTTTTCTTTTTTGTACAATCCAGGGCTTATAAATCTCCATATTTCCCAAAAAACATATGGAAATGCAAAAATCAACCCTAAAACTGCCGATGAAGTAATGTGCATTGAAAACTGGCCTGTCATTTTCCTGCTTTGAATAATAAAAGGCAACTCTTTTATACAAAGTACATCTGAATTCAACCTTTCACCAGCCTGACACATCAGTTTGAATGTTATAAAATCTATTCTGGACGGGCCAAGGATCAGTGTATTCCAGACAAAATCCTTTGCGAGAAATGCAGAAATTGCAAATACCATAATAGCAATCCCCGCTCTGATAAGGTGCCATCTTAGTTCTTCAAGATGGTCAAGAAACGACATTTCATTGCCAACATCATCCTCATTTTTGTTCTTCTCAGAGTAAACCTCCTTTGGTTGGTCGAGTGATTCCAAATTCAACTTATTTATTTAAACAGAAACAGTTTCATCGTAAAGAGAAAATGATTTCATCCAATCATTTACTTCCGCTTTTACTTCCCTGAGCACATTTTCATCTAATTTATTGATGAGTACTTCATCAATGAAGTTGACAATTTTACCCATATCGTTCTCTTGCATACCACGGGTAGTCACAGCTGCGGTCCCAATTCGCATACCTGATGTAACAAACGGTGACATCGTATCAAAAGGTACCATATTCTTATTTATTGTTATATCCGCTTTAATCAAAGCACTCTCCGCATCTTTACCTGTAAGCTCTTTGGATCGTAGGTCGATAAGCATCATATGGTTATCGGTACCATCGGATATAATTTTATATCCTTTTTCCATAAATGCACTTGCCATTGCCCGGGCGTTTTTCTGTACCTGAAGGATATACTGAAAATATTCATCTGTGAGTGCTTCGCCAAAGGCAACTGCCTTTGCAGCAATAACATGTTCGAGCGGCCCCCCTTGTGTTCCGGGAAACACTCCTGAATCAAGTATTGATGCCATTTTACGAATAGTGCCTTTTGGTGTTGTGAGTCCCCATGGGTTCTCAAAATTTTCTCCCATTAGAATCATCCCTCCCCGCGGGCCCCGTAAAGTTTTGTGCGTTGTGGTTGTAATTATGTGGCAATATTCCACAGGATCATTTAACAAACCTCGTGCAATCAACCCGGAAGGGTGTGCTATGTCTGCCAGCAACAAAGCTCCAACTTCATCAGAAATCCCTCTCAATTTTTTATAATCCCAGTCCCGACTGTACGCCGATGCCCCACAAATAATCAATCTTGGTTTTTCTTTTTTTGCAATCTCCCCCACCTGGTGCCAATCGATTCTACCGGATTCCTTATCTACCCCGTAAAAACAAGGATTATATAACTTACCGGAGAAATTTACCGGTGATCCATGCGTAAGATGACCACCATGTGACAAATCAAATCCAAGTATTTTATCCCCTGCTTTCAGGACAGCCAGCATAACTGCAGCATTTGCCTGAGCACCCGAATGCGGCTGTACATTTACCCAGGAAGCCCCAAAAAGTTCTTTCGCACGCTCACGAGCAAGGTCCTCTACTTCGTCCACTACTTCACATCCACCATAGTACCTCTTCCCTGGCAATCCTTCAGCATATTTATTGGTAAGAACACTCCCCATCGCTTCCATCACCTGACGTGAAGTAAAATTTTCGGAAGCAATCAATTCCAATCCTTTATCTTGCCGATCTTTTTCTTTGTTAATCAGATCAAATATGGTTGTATCCCTTTGCATTTTGTGGAAAAATTTGACCAAAATTAAAGGAACCAATAGTAATTACCTATTGCCCTTAAGTTTCATTTGATTGTAAAATTAACAAAGCAACGTAACTTTCGTTTATACTATTAGAGATGTACAGGTACAAAAATCAAATTGTAGTATTATTACTGGCAACTGCCATTTTATTGCAGGGATGTGATGCAATATTTTATAAAAATGGAAAT
>CAZONK010000079.1:0-14042 GCA_964581095.1 uncultured Roseivirgaceae bacterium | reverse complement strand
AAACCCTGGACAATTATCAGTGGAGGCAAGAAAAGCGGTGGTGTTTATAAATCCACCAATGGTGGTTCTAACTGGGTAAAAATTACGAAAGGATTACCTGAGGGACTTATTGGAAAAATCGATTTTGCTGTTTCTGATGCTAATCCTGATCGTGTATGGTCACTTATTGAGGCTCCCCAGGGTGAAGGTGGTGTATTTCGATCGGATGATCGGGGAGAATCATGGGAACTGGTAAATACAAAAAAACAACTACTCGATCGTCCGTTTTACTATTGTAACATAGACGCAAACCCACAAAATGCAGATAATTTGTACGTAAGTGCCACCCAGTTCTGGAAATCAACTGATGGTGGCATATCCTGGAAAAAAAATAGTGTTCCACATGGAGACAACCATGGCATCTGGATGAACCCAGCTGATTCCCTGGAATATATCCAGGCAAATGATGGGGGCGCCAATGTTACCAGGGACGGGGGAAAAACGTGGTCAACTCAAAGAAACCAGTCAACAGCGGAACTATACCAGGTAAATGTTGATGACCAGTTCCCATACTGGCTTTATGCAGGCCAACAGGACAACTCCACCATAGCCATACCATCACTTCCACCCTACAATCCTCCGGGAGGTCTCTCCTCTTTTTGGATGTCTGTAGGCGGGTGTGAAACCGGACCGGCTGTACCGAAACCAGGGAACCCCGATATTGTTTATTCCAATTGCAAAGGCAGGTTTGGTGTTTACAATAAAAAGACCGGGCAGGAGATGCAATACTATGTGGGAGCATCAAATATGTATGGGCATAACCCCAAAGACCTGAAATTCCGTTTCCAGCGGGTTTCGCCAATCCATGTGTCCCCCCACAACCCAAATGTGGTGTACCATGCGTCGCAGTACCTTCATAAAACATTAGATGATGGCAAGACCTGGGAAATAATCTCTCCTGACCTCACAGCTTTTACAAATGAAACGCAGGTAGTTTCCGGATCACCCATTACACGTGATATTACGGGTGAAGAGTTTTATAGTACTATCTACTCTGTTAATGAGTCAACTATTGCTAATGGCCTGATTTGGGTGGGTGCCAATGACGGACCGGTTAGTGTTACCCGCGATGGTGGAGAATCATGGAACAACGTTACACCTTCAGATCTTCCAAAGGGAGGGCGCGTCAACTGTGTGGAACCTTCACCTCATCAGGAAGGGAAAGCTTATTTTGCCACATATCGCTACTTGTTGAATGATTGGCATCCATACATTTATAAAACACTTGATTACGGTAGCACGTGGACACTTCTAACAACAGGAGATAATGGTATCCCTGCAGATTATCCTACCCGTGTAATCCGCGAAGACCCTAATAGAGAAGGGATATTGTATGCGGGTACAGATTTTGGAATGTTTATCTCATTTGATGATGGAGAAACATGGAACCCGTTTCAAAAAAATCTGCCGGTTACACCTGTTACAGACATTAAAATTCACCAGGGCGATCTTGTGCTATCAACAATGGGAAGAGGATTCTGGATTATGGATGATATAAATGTATTGTACCAGGCAGCCAATGTAATACCACAAACGGTGGCTCTTTACAAACCAGGTAAAACCTACCGGTTGCGATACCGCAGTTCCGGAAGCAAATCTGTTCCATATTATCCTTCGAATGGTGTAATTATCGACTATTACATTCCAAAAGATACCCCGGGAGAAGTTGAAATGAATATTTATAATGAAGAAGATAAACTGGTAAGGGCATTTACAAGCGAAAATGGAGATAAAAAAGAGAAGACTGCAAAAGCAGATATGGGTATGAACCTGGAGGCAGGGCAACCCGAGGCAAAACTTACTAAAACTGATGGAGCGAACCGGTTTACCTGGGATTTAAAGCACACGGGAGCATACAAATCTGAATCAAAAGAAGGTGGCCGGCCTATGAGCGGGCCGATGGTAGCTCCAGGGAAATATCGGTTGGAAATGAAAGTAAATAACATAATCCTGACTGAGACGGTTGACGTAATTACTGACCCTCGTGTAATGCAAGCGGGGGTGTCAGACAATGATCTGAAAGTTCAGGAGGCACTTGCCTTAAGTGTTCGTGATTTGATAAGCGAAGCCAGGATCGTTGCAGATCAGGTTGCTCGCAAAAGGGATTTGAACAAAGAAAAAATTGATGCCGGCAAAGCTTCAAAAAAAATAATTCAAGAGGACGAGTCATTGGAAAGCCTGCAGAACCAATTGGTTACTAAGGAAGGCCGGTATATGACTCCAGTATTGATTGATCAACTGAGCTATCTTTATTTCATGATCGTAAGGGCGGACCAGATGCCAGGGCAAGACGCATTTGACCGCTATAATGAACTTTCAAGGAAATTTGAAGGCTTGAAGATTGATAATGAAAAATTGATCGGGAAGATTTCGAAGAAGTGATGGAGTAATCCGAAGTTCGGTCGATATTATTACAAAATATACTCAGGCAAATTGCTCAACAAAAGTCAGAAATAACTTCCAATGAAATCGCATTCAATTTTCATATCACCCTGGTTGAAATCATAAGACAAATGGAAAGGAAGTATGGTGTGAAACAATAAGCCTTCAGCGGCGGGGTATTTCAAAATGGCTTATTGGTGGATCTCATGCGCCAACACCTTAAGAACGATTTTACGCTTTATTTCCATAAAGAACTGAGCCCAAATGACGAAAATATTGCTTTTGGACAACTGGCACTTTACGCTAATGCTCATTAATTGGGTGATGTACTAACCTCAATTCAAATACTATTATTTCCTCTATCTCAGGTCAATCAATTGGATTAATAATCACACGTTTAATTAGAATATGGCTAATAATAAATAAATTACGGTTAGAAACCCTTAGAATATGAAGTACTTGGATGAATACAGGGATGCTACATTATTGAAAGAATATTTGGATGAAATAAAAAATACCGTGACTCAACCATGGTCTATTATGGAAGTTTGCGGTGGTCAAACACACAGTCTTGTAAAACATGGTATCCTGAAACTGATTCCAGATCAGATTACCATGATCCATGGGCCCGGATGTCCTGTATGTGTCACCCCTATAAATCTAATTGATAAGGCTGTGTACCTGGCGCTGGATAAAAACGTAATCATTTGTTCATTTGGTGACATGCTTCGTGTTCCGGGCTCAGAAAAGAGTCTGTTGGATGCAAAAGCTGAAGGCGCAGATGTCAAGGTATTATATTCTCCTCTCGATGCAGTAAATGTTGCCGCAAAAAACCCGGATAGAGAGATCGTTTTTTTTGCAGTTGGTTTTGAAACGACTGCTCCGGCTAATGCACTATCAATTATTCATGCGAAACGAAGGGGAATTACTAACTATTCTATTTTGGCATCCCATGTTCTTGTGCCACCAGCTATTGAAGCTATTATGGAAGATGATGAAAGTAAGGTTGATGGTTTTCTGGCTGCCGGTCATGTGTGTACCATTATGGGTAATCTTGAGTACTACCCTTTAGTTGAAAAATTTAATGTGCCAATAGTTGTTACAGGTTTTGAACCTTTAGATCTTTTACAGGGAATTCTGATGACGATAAGGCAATTGGAAAATGGACGAGCCGAAGTGGAAAATCAGTATTCCAGGATTGTCAGGGAAGAGGGGAATCTAGCTGCACAGAATATCATTTATGAAGTATTTGAGATAACCGATCGTTTGTGGCGAGGTATGGAAGTTATCCCCATGTCCGGATATAAAGTAAAAGAAAAGTATGCTCATTATGATGCAACATTAAAATTTGATGTAACGATTCCTGAGGCAGAAGAAAACCAAGAATGTGTAGCTGGTGAAATCATGAAAGGAATAATAAAACCTATTGATTGCCCAAATTTTGGTACAAAATGTAAGCCTGAACACCCTTTGGGTGCCCCCATGGTTTCTTCCGAGGGAGCGTGTGCTGCGTATTATCATTATTCCGACATGGTAGTTGATTAAGGCGTGCGATGAAAATACTCTTTTTGACAACATCGTTTAATGGCATGGCCCAGCGACTATGGATTGAACTGGATAGGTTAAATCATCAGGTTTATATCCAAATATCCACAACCTCGCAGGAAATGGAAGATGCTGTACAATTCTACATTCCGGATATTATCATTGCTCCGTTCTTGAAATCTAAAATTCCATCCGTAATATTTGAAAAGTATGTTTGCTTAATTGTTCATCCGGGAATCATAGGTGATCGGGGGGCTTCATCATTAGATTGGGCGATTCTAAGAAATAAAAAGCGGTGGGGAGTAACGATCCTTCAAGCAGTTGAGAAAATGGATTCGGGTCCTGTGTGGTCTTTTCAAGAGTTTGAAATGAGAAATGTAAGCAAAGGCCAACTTTACAGGAATGAAGTTGCCCAAGCTGCTTCCCGAGGTATTTTAGAGGCATTGACTAAGTTTGAAAAGGATAGTAAACCTGAACCCGCCGATGAATTCAGGTTGACTGAAAGGGGGCATTGGAACAACAAAATAACTCAAAAAGACCTGAGCTTTAGGTGGACAGATAAATCGAAAGATATCCTCTGTAAAATAAACGCAGCGGATAGTGATCCCGGTGTATTGGTTTCACTTAATGGTAATACGTTTTTTTGTTATGGCGCTCATATTGAATCCGAGTTGGTAGGAAGTCCGGGGGATATCCTTGCACAAAAAGATGAGGCGATTTGTGTCGCGAGTCAGGATTCAGCCATCTGGTTAACACAGTTTAAGTCTGTCCAAAAAGGAGCGATAAAACTACCTGCAATTCTGTCATTAGGAAAAGACGGGGAAAACATTCCTCAGCCAAGTAAATCTCTATTTGATAAGGATGTCCGTACTACTTGGCAGGAAATACAATTTATTAAAAAGAATGTCGTAGGCTATTTGCATTTTGATTTTTACAACGGGGCAATGAGTACAAAACAGTGTATCCGTTTAAAAGAAGCTTTTATTGAAATTAAAAAAACGGATGTAAAAATAATTGTTCTAATGGGTGGAGAGGATCTATGGTCTAATGGGATACATCTAAACATAATTGAAAATTCGGCTAATTCTGCTGATGAATCATGGAATAATATAAACGCAATAGATGATTTGATTTTAGAAATTATAAATTCTACAGACCATTATATTATTTCGGCGTTACATGGCAATGCAGGAGCAGGAGGTGTTTCATTGGCGCTGGCAGCCGATAAAGTGATAGCAAGAAATGGAATTGTGATCAATCCGCATACAAAAAATATGGGCTTGTACGGATCTGAATATTGGACATATTTGTTGCCTAAAAGGATAGGTGTTGAAAAAGCAAATCGCTTTACACAAGATTGTTTACCCTGGGGTGTACAAGTTTCAAAAGAAATAGGACTTATTGATGATTTCTATGGGGAGACAAATGCAGAATTTCGTGATTTTGCTGATAGTCAAGCTCAAAAAATCGCTTCATTGAGCTATTTTGATAAATTAATAAAAGCAAAGAAATATCAGCGGCAAAAAGATCATCAAATCAAGACCTTGGAAGCTTATAGAAAAGAAGAACTAGAGAAAATGCACGCTAATTTTTACGAAGATAATCTAGGGTTTGAAAATAAACGTCATTGCTTTGTTTATAAAATTCCAACGGCTGAACTACAAGAAGACCTATATAGCAGCAGGCGTAAAATTTATAGAAAACGGAAATGGGAGGCCATTAAATATACAAGCGAACCAGAAAAATTCAGTAAATGAAGGATAAACAAAAATTAAAACTACGTCTTCAATGCCCTTTACCAAAACTGGATTTTGATCTAATAACCATGGGACATGGAAGTGGAGGAATTCTAACTAATAAACTTCTGGATAGTGGTGTATTTGATGTTTTAAAGAATGACTATTTGGATCAAAGGCATGACGGGGCTATCTTGAATATGGATGGAGCTGTTGCATTTACTACGGATAGTTTTGTTATTTCGCCAATAAGGTTTCCTGGTGGAGATATCGGTGAACTTGCCGTTAATGGTACAGTAAATGACCTGGCAATGTGCGGTGCAATTCCAAAATATCTTTCATTGAGTTTTATTATCGAGGAAGGACTCACGATGAAGGAATTTTGGGAAATCTTGATTTCCATAAAATATGCTTGTGATAAGGCAAATGTGATAGTGGTAACCGGTGATACAAAGGTGGTTGAAAAAGGAAGTGGCGATAAAATTTTCATTAACACCACGGGTTTAGGACAAATTCATGAAAATGCCAATATCAGCCTTTCAAGAATTAAATTTGGTGATAAAATTATTATTAGCGGTGAACTAGCGGCTCATGGAATTACCATCATGTCCCTGCGCGAAGGTTTAGAATTTGAATCTGAAATATTTAGCGATACACAAAATTTGAATTTTTGTGTTCAAAAACTTCTGGATAGATTTGGAGAGAAGATTCATTTGTTAAAAGATCCGACAAGAGGGGGTTTAGGGACAATACTGAATGAAGTTGCAAGAGATTCGAATAAAGGGGTGAAGATCAATCAACTGGATTTACCAATTCATGGAGATGTCAATAGTGCATGTGAGCTTTTGGGCTTGGATCCATTGTTTGTAGCTAACGAAGGTCTTTTTCTGGCAATTGTTGAGGGAAAAATAGGAGAAGAAGTATTGAAATTACTTCATGAAACGGAGGAAGGAAAACATGCAGCTATAATAGGAGAGGTCTCTGATGAACACCCTAAAAAAGTACTTTTGCAAAGCGCTATTGGTGGAACGAGGGTTGTAAATATGCTCGTCGGAGATCAGTTGCCAAGAATCTGTTGAATTTGCTATTTTAGAAAACTTTTCCTAATTACGATTCCTTAAATATTTAAAACTGGTAAAACTTTTATTTAGATTGACATGCTTAATAAGGTACTATATCAGAATCATGGGACTTACTTACAATTAACAACTTTTTAGACAGGGTTGATGAAGTCATAGAAACCCTTAAATCTACCCCCGAATTATATCCATTTTATAGAAAAAATGACAACGTGTAGAAAATGTATCTTGAACAAACATATAACACTGTTTTATAATATAATATAGTGAGTAAGTCAAGAGTAGATTTACTTTCATTCTGGAACACACATCAAGACCCAGATAGTCTTAGGATTTAAGTCAACAAACTAACATATTGTGACTCTCGTCAGAATAACTTCGATGGTTTCATTCAATAACCCAACCCATACCCAAACGGATACAAAGGATCTTTTGAATCATAAGGCACATCTTCCATCTGGTTTTCCACGGCTTCCATAGATGAGGGCATTTCAAAAGGAAGTTTACCTGATGGATTGTATTTTCCAAAAATAAGATCCATTACCACCCTATCGTTTGCAGCAAAATTTCCGATGAGTCCCACACATTGTTCAGCTATCTCAGGTATCACAGCCGGGCGCGACAGTTTTATATCCACGATGGTAGGTACTTTCTCCAGAATTGATAAAATCCTTGCTTTTTCTTCACCCTTAAAATCCAGGTCACCATGCTTAAACATTTGAGCAAACCCTTCCCCTATCGGATAAAAAGGAGCTTCCAGCCGGAGTATGGCAAAATCAGCATCTTTAGGATTTTCTACAACATCACCATACCGGCTGGCAACTTCCTTGTCTATATTTTCAATGTAGATCTTAGGTCTGCCCGCAAGGGGTAAGAAGTTTTTACCATCAACTTCCTTATTTTCCAGAAGTACGAGCGATTTTTGTTGTGCTCCAATCCCTTTTGCAACAAATTCTGCTTTCCCAACAACCTTTCCAACTGCTTCAATATTTAAGTACGGGTCATCAAACAAACCCAATCTGAATTTATCACGAAGCAATCTTCTCACAGACACGTCCAGTCTTGCTTCTGAAAGTACTCCATCATTTACAATTTCAACCAACATTTCCGGAATGCTCTCGCCCCCAAACTGGTCAATACCTGCGTTAAGGGCTTTCACCATTCGCTCTTCCGTAGTCAGGTCTTCAACACCCCAGCTTGTTGCAGGAAGAAAGACTTTTCCCATTATCCCTTTGTCCGTTAAAATACTCCAGTCAGAACATACTACTCCATCAAAGCCATATTTTCCTCGAAGCAATCCCGAAATCATTTCCTTATTGAAAGAAAAACCTACGTTTTCACTCCCTTGATTCATTGGGATACCATAATAAGGCATAATCTGGGCCGTTCCCGCAGCAAATGCACTTTCAAAGGGTATCAGGTGATACTCAAAATTATTCCCGGGATATACCTGTTCCTTTCCAAACTCGAAATGAGGATCGAGGCCATCCTTTTGCGGACCGCCGCCGGAGAAATGTTTTGTCATGGTAGCGACACTCCATGCGCCAAGCGAATCCCCCTGGAATCCTTTGATATATGCATACAACATTTTTGATGATAATGCTGCGTCTTCACCAAAAGTGCCATCAATGCGGGGCCATCTTGGTTCTGTTGCCAGGTCAGCCATGGGGTGCAAAGCCAATCGAATCCCTACAGCAAGGTACTCCTGACGGGCTATGTCCCCAAATTCTGCAACTAGCGCCGAATCCCCGGTAGCTGCAAGTCCGATAGGCTCGGGCCACTGGCTAAAACTCCCTGAATTCAGGGAGAAACCAATATTTTTTGAGAATGAATGCCGTGGGTCTGTTGCCATTGTAACCGGAATTCCCAACCTCGTACGTTCCGCCAGCTTCTGTAAACTATTCATCCATTTGGCAATTGATTCTGGACTACCCACATCAAGCACATTAAAATGATTCATCTTTTTGCCAATTACATACTCTGAATTAGATGGAACCATCAAACTGATCATGTCGTCCTTGTCCGGAATTTCCATCAACGATCCATCTTTGCTTGCTGCAATCATATTTATAAACATCATCCCGGCTTTTTCTTCAAGTGTCATTTGACCCAGGACATCTTCTACCCTTTCCTCAAGAGGTTCCCTGAAGTCTTCATACACATCCAGTTCACTATTTTTGTTTAAATCACGGAATTCCAGTCCATCAACAATCAACGAAGGGGCTTCAGGTCCTGCCTGGGATAAAAACTGCTTCGATTTATTATTGAAATGGATCTTGAATCCAACAACGATTACAATTCCGATGAGTACGATACCACCAAATGACCAGAGGAGTATTTTTAATAATTTATTCATAGTAAAAATTTTTAATGCGTAATTATTACGCAATAGTACAAAAACTACTTGAATAAATGTGTATCTTTGACGCATTAAGTAAGTAATTCATAAAACTTCTCAAAAGTGAACCCAGGAAACATCGTTAAAGACCATCTCAACCACATCTCAACAGACTGCGTGATCTTCGGGTTTCATGATAGCAAACTGCAAGTTCTTCTCCTCAAATGGAAATCGCTCAACCATTGGGCGTTACCCGGTGGGTTCATCAAAAAAAACGAACATGCTGATGTCGCAGCCCACCGCGTTTTGCAAGAAAGAACAGGATTATCCGACATCTATCTGCGTCAATTCCATACATTTTCAGATCCGGATAGAAATAAACTGGATGACAAGATCATTTCACTTTTCCCCACCAACTTATCCGGAGAAACATTGGATTGGATTACCGGCCGGTTCATATCCATCGGTTATTATGCCCTCGTTGATTTCAGTAAAGTCAAGCCTGTGCCTGATATGTTTTCGGTAGAATGTAGTTGGTGGGAACTCGATCAAACGCCAAAATTGCTTTATGACCACAATCATATAGTAAAAACAGCACTGTATGCGTTACGAAATGCACTACAATTTGAAAATATGGGGAGATTTGTTATGCCTGATAAATTTTCATTACCGGAGCTTCAAAAACTTTACGAAACTATTCTGGATCAAAAAATTGACAGAAGAAATTTTCGAAAAAAGATACTTGGATTAAATATTATAACGCCTTTGGGTGAATGGCGAAAAGGTGGTGCTCATAAATCACCCGAACTATACTCATATAACTAAGTACTCCGTATTACCTGAAATATGAGACCTTCACCCGAAGCTTACGGTTTACAGCATTAATATTTTCCCAGGCTGCGCGTGATATTTTTACCACTAGTTTGTCATTCGCACCGGTATCAGGAAGTTTGCCTATTACCCTCACAAATACCATTTGGTTATTTAACTCATTCCTGATTAATAATATTGAACCTGGGTTAGCCGACCTGTGCAGGGCAAGGTATTTCGATGTATTCTGGGGTCCATCAATCAATTCGGCAATGCCACGTTCTTCATAAAATGGAATTTCGATTACCGGATAAGGGATTACCACATGGGAAGAATCCTGTAGTGAATTTTCTACAAAGCGATTATCTGTCTCAAATTCATTTATCGTTTTATTCACATCCGACATTTCTTTGATAATCAATACTTGTTGCGGAGATATATCATTTGTATCGAGGTTATTCCAGGACATCAAACTGTCAACCTCCACGCCGTACATTCTCGAGATTCCATATAGACTTTCACCCACTTGTACCTTATGTCTTTTATAATGATTCCCTGCTGATAACTCCGGACTGTTTTCAGCGAAGGTTGTTGAAGGGTTACATTCATAAATTTTCAATTTCTGCTCCCTGGAAAGGTCAATACCTGTCAATTGATTCCACTTTTTAATATCGTCTACTGATATATTATACCTTTTGGAAATAGCATACAATGTTTCTCCTGCTGATACTTTATGAACAATATATGGGCCTGATGAATAAGGAATACGAACCATCTGACCACTACTCAGGGCCGATGTGCCATTGTTTCCTTTTTCGATTCGATCAACATCCACATGATATCTTTGTGAAATCCCGTACAATGATTCCCCCTTTTCTACTTTGTGCAGAATGTACCATTGACCCTCCTTTTTCTCTAATCCGACCGAATCAGAAAGTGTTCCGGCAGGAGATGCAATCAACAAACAACTGTTAACCAGAAGAATAGTCCCGAATATAATTGTAAATTTTCTCAAATTTTCTATACTGAATAGTCAAAATACCGTCAATTTTATACAAATAACGTTATTACATCCAGGATAGCATTAATAATGCCAATAAAATATCCTTTTGGAGTCCATTAAAATTATTACCCGAAAAGGAATATTTTTGTATAATAATCACAAATTCAATATGACACATTTTCTGGTATTATTTATTTCCCTTTTTGTTCCATTTAGCCTCATGGCACAGCAGACCAAGGTGATGGTCATGGAATTAAAATCAGATATTGACCCACGGTCAAATAGATATGTGGACCTGGCACTTGAACATGCCACCAATATGGACGCCGATCTTGTGATCATTGAAATGGACACATATGGGGGCATTGTGACAGATGCTAAAGACATTGTAGAAATTATTCTGGATTTTGAAATACCTGTTTATGTTTTCATTGACAAGGATGCCGCCTCTGCGGGTGCATTAATATCCATAGCCTGCGACAGTATTTATATGGCCCCGGGATCAAGTATTGGCGCTGCAACAGTTGTAATGGGTGAAGGTGAAGAAGCACCTGATAAATATCAATCCTATATGCGTGCAACCATGCGTGCAACGGCAGAAGAAACCGGCCGTGACCCGGAAATAGCAGAAGCGATGGTAGATGAAAGCATTGAAATTGACGGGATCACTAAAGAAGGCCAGGTATTAACTTTTTCGGTTTCAGAAGCAATCAAGAACGGTTTCTGTGAGGCAGAAGTAAAAACTATTGAAGAGATACTTGACAGATCGGGCATTGAAGACTATGAACTGGACAGATTTGAAATTGGGGCAACCGAAAAAATAATTGCAGTATTTCTTAATCCATTTATTAGCGGAATTCTCATTCTTGTCATTGTTGGAGGAATATATTTTGAACTGCAAACACCGGGAGTTGGATTCCCAATACTTGCGGCTGGAATAGCCATTATCCTCTATTTTGTTCCTTATTATCTAAACGGCCTGGCTGAAAACTGGGAGATTATTGCCTTCCTGCTGGGAATAATCCTTCTGGCACTCGAAATATTTGTAATCCCTGGTTTTGGAATATTCGGAGTATCAGGCCTCATTCTCACATTAGGGTCACTTATTCTCGTTATGCTCAATAACGACTTCTTTGATTTTACCTTTGTTCCTGAAAAAGATATTTTCACCGCTGTGATCGTTACACTTGCAGGAATACTGGGTGGTTTTATGTTATTATTTTTTGGGGGTGTACAGATATCACGGACACGATTATTTGCAAAAATCGCACTTGAATATGAGCTCAAAAGCGAGGAGGGATTTACATCCTCATTTATTGCAAATGATATGATCGGAAAAGTAGGCAAAGCCTATACTGTTTTAAGACCAAGTGGAAAAGTACTGATCGAAGATGAAGTATATGATGCCTATACTCGCGGTGGATATTTAAAAAAAGACACTGATATTGTAGTAATCAACGATGAAGGAACCACTTTGAAAGTAAAGGAATTTGAAAAGGCAGAATAATCTACAATAAATTTGAAAATTTTAGGAATAATACCTGCCCGCTACGCATCATCCAGGTTTCCGGGCAAACCGTTGGCCGACATCGCAGGCAAATCAATGATCCGGAGAGTTTACGAGCAATCCTCTAAATCAAGATATCTTGATAAAGTAATTGTAGCAACAGATGACGAACGGATCTTCAACCATGTAAATGAATTTGGTGGAAAGGCAGTTCATACACGTGCTGACCATCCCACCGGAACTGACAGATGTTTTGAAGCTTTTCAACAAGAAGATAATGACTTCCTGTTCGCCATTAATATACAAGGAGATGAGCCTTTCGTATCTCCCGACCAAATCGACCTGGTTGCTTCTATTCTTAGCAAAGAAACCCAACTGGCAACACTTGTTAAACAAATAAATACAGAAAAAGAGTTGGATGACCCGAATGAAGCCAAAGTCATACTAAATAAAGAAAATGAGGCCATTTATTTTAGCAGATTACCAATCCCCTACTATAATATTCCGGATCGGGCCAGGAAATTTAAATATTACAAACATGTTGGTATTTACGCATACCGAAGAGATGTTCTCGAAGCATTAACATCGTTACCGGTGTCTGACCTGGAAAAGGCCGAATCGTTGGAGCAGCTTCGCTGGATTGAAAATGGATTCAAGATCAAAGTGGCTATTACCGACATTGAATCAACCTGTATAGATATGCCTGAAGATATTACCGAAGCATTGAAGCGCTTCCCAGTTTAATTGTTGTATTTAGACCAGGTTTCCTTTATCGGATTACCTTTGGAGCTTAATCCGGAGTGATACCAGTTTGTGTTATTCTCGTTCACTGAATAGTCAAATGTTAAATCTGCCCCTACCCTGGAATCATCTCTTGAAAAGAACTTAATATGCTCTGTGTACTTTCCGTCTTCCAGTGTATACGTGCCACCACCCGTTCCAAAAAACTTACCGGTAGCTGAATTAAATGCTGACCATTGAAAATACTCATTTGATAAAATTTTTAATGTCTTTCGATCACCTTCGGGCATCTCAACCATGGTGCCATTTCTTTCCCGTTCCGATATTCGCCATGTACCCTTTAGAGGGGACTCCTCTTTTTCTTTAATTCTCTTTATTACTATTGTTATGTTTTGCGAACTTTTAAGTGTTAATTTACCGGATCCTCCCTTTTTCTCATACATTATTGACTTTCCAATTAAGGTAGAATCCAATGTATGATACATTACCTGAAATTCAAGTGTACTTCCTCCTATTCTATGTTTACCTCCCGAGGCGCCAATAAATTCGTTGGAGCCTTTTTTAAACAATGACCAACAATAATATGTATCAGAAATTATTAAAATACCGGTAGCATTCGAATCATTAAATTCTCCCATTTCAAAATTCTGGATTTGCCAGGCACCTTCGTAACCTTTTTTATCCGGGAACCTGAAAGATGTAGAGATAACAAGTACTAAAACCAGAGATAAATAATGTAATTTTTGGAATTTCATTTTATGTATAATTGCAATCTCGGATAAAATTCAAAATTAGTTATTATTTGATATACTAAATCAGACAAAATGAATAAAATTTCAAATCAGGAGCTAAATATATATAT
>CAZONK010000078.1:0-14108 GCA_964581095.1 uncultured Roseivirgaceae bacterium | reverse complement strand
CCAATTCCCGGGAGTTTGGAAATCTCATTCACTGCTTCTTCAATGAGTCGGGAGGGGTATTCCATTTAGAAATGTTCTACTGGCTAAAATTAATTTATTCTGGCATCGATACCTGCATCGCAAATTGCTTCTTTCATCGGTTTCAATGTGGACAGTTCACCACTTTTGACCGCGCATTTTCCTTTGTAATGTACTATCCATGTACACTGTTCGGCTTGTATAGGCGTATGCTTGCAAAATTTGATAAGAGTTTCAATTACATGGTCAAATGTGTTGAAATCGTCGTTGTAAACAACAAGATTCTTAAGATCTGTCGTCAGGATTGAACCGATTACATCTACTTTAATATCAGTAACTTCCTCCACACCAATTTTAGTCATAGTTATCTCAGTTATTTACAACATTCTAATTTAATGATACAAATTTAAATAAAATGGAGTATAATCGGAGATACTTTGTAAGCATATGAGTCCGTTACTAGTTGCATCCGTAATTCTGGGGTATTTTCTTCTATTGTTATTGATATCCTTCCGTACTTCAGGGAAGAGCGATTCCAGTGCTTTTTTTACCGGCAACAGGGCTTCTCCCTGGTATGTGGTGGCCTTTGGTATGATCGGGGCGTCACTTTCAGGTGTCACCTTTATTTCGGTTCCGGGGTGGGTTGAAACGAGCCAGTTCTCCTATATGCAAATGGTGTTTGGTTACCTCCTGGGTTATCTGGTTATCGCCACAGTACTTATGCCACTTTATTACAAACTCAAACTTATCACAATCTACACGTACCTGGGCCAGCGTTTTGGAACCTGGTCTTATAAAACCGGCTCATTTTTCTTTTTATTGTCGAGGGTAATTGGTGCATCGTTCCGGTTGTTTTTGGTTGCCGGTGTATTGCAACTTGCAGTTTTTAATGCCTGGGGAGTACCTTACTGGGTTAGTGTGCTCGTAACTATCTTATTAATCTGGATTTATACTTTTCGGGGTGGGATTAAAACCATTGTTTGGACTGACACACTTCAAACGTTTTTTATGCTTACCGCAGTAGTTGTTATCGTAGTCTACATTACCAAGGATTTTGACTGGACATTTCAGGAGATGGGTGCCCAGGTAGCTGCCAGCGATTACTCCAAAATGTTTGTATGGGACTGGAAACCTGATACAAATTTCTTTAAGCTATTTTTTTCCGGTGCTTTTATTGCAATTGTCATGACAGGCCTCGATCAGGATATGATGCAGAAAAACCTCACCTGTAAGAATATTGGGGAGGCCCAGAAGAATATGCTATGGTTTAGTGTTAGTTTGATTTTTGCTAATATGTTATTTTTAGTTCTGGGTGCACTGTTATTTATATATGCAGATGCTCATTCTATTGTTGTTCCGGAAATGTCAGATGATTTGTTTCCATTTCTGGCATTGAACCATTTTCCTGTATATGCAGGTATCATATTTTTGTTAGGAATTACCGCGGCCGCCTACTCCAGTGCAGATTCGGCGCTCACTTCACTTACTACTTCATTTTGTGTTGATTTCCTTGGATTCAAGGCTGGGGAAAACGATGATGACAATACAAGAAAAGGCGTTCATATCGGTTTTTCTGTCTTACTGTTTATAGTTATCCTTATTTTTCATGAAATCAATGATGAAAGCGTAATAAGTTCGATGTTTACGGCTTCAGGATATACCTATGGGCCACTTCTGGGTTTGTTTTCTTTTGGGTTATTTACAAAAAGGAGCGTAAAAGATAAAATTGTACCATTAGTAGCAGTTGTAGCTCCAGTGATTTCATATATATTAAAGCTAAATGCTCCAGATTGGTTTGGGGGGTATGAAATTGGTTTTGAGATATTGATAATAAATGGAATTCTGACCTTTTTAGGACTACTTATTATCAGCAAACCCGGTAAAACTGAAACGGTAAGTTGAGGTTATAATTCCAGCTCAATCATTGGATCCCAGAAAACCTTTTCAAAATCCACTATTTGATCATTCATAACTTTTATTCCTTCATTCTCAATCAACTTTTGCATTTTATCCGGAGGGCCAAAATGGTGCTTACCGGTAAGAAGTCCCCTGCTATTTACTACCCGGTGTGCAGGTACACCTTTTCCATGCGCCTGGTTCATTGCCCATCCCACCATTCGGGCGCTACCACCAGTTCCAAGGTATTTTGCAATTGCACCGTACGATGTAGCCCTTCCTCTGGGAATTAACTTTGCAATTTCATATACATTATCGTAGAAAGAGTGTTTTGGTGTCATTCGATTATTCTATTTTAGAATGTATGAGACTTCCAAATATATAATATTAAATTCCCCGGATCGAAAGATAATACAGGAATGGAATTATCTGGTCAAGGAGTTTTTGATTGTAAACGTCTGGAGCCTGATTGCTTCTAAAACATTTAACCATGAGAATAAGAAAGGCACCTGATAAGATGCCTTAATTTCTATAATTTGGTATTTATAGAATCCTTAGCTGTTTAACTTGTCCAGTACCGCCATTACTTCCAGTACATGGTTTCGTGAAGTTTCAACAGATTTCTTCTCTTCATCATTCAAGTTAAGTTCTATCACCTTCTCAATACCATTTTTCCCAAGGATCACAGGTGCTCCAAGATAGCAATCATCTATCCCGTACTCACCTTCGAGTTTGATACATACCGGGAAAACACGACGCTGGTCTTTAACAATGGCTTCAACCATTTGAGCGGCCGCGGCACCCGGGGCATACCACGCAGATGTACCCATTAACTTTACAAGTTCTCCCCCTCCTGCTTTAGTACGGGCAATGATCGCATCCAGTTTATCTTCAGCAACCAATTCTGTGACAGGAATACCCGCTACAGTTGTATATCTTGGCAAAGGCACCATTGTGTCACCGTGTCCACCCATTAAAATAGCTTGAATTTCTTTTGGTGAAATGTTTAATTCTTCGGCAAGAAATGCACGATATCTTGCAGTATCCAGGATGCCTGCCATTCCGAATATTTTTGTCCTTGACAAACCCGATGTTATGTGCGCCTGGTAAGTCATTACATCCAGGGGATTGGAAACAATAATAATGATAGCTTCAGGTGAATGTTTTACTACATTTTCTGTAACCGACTTTACAATTCCAGCATTGGTTTCTATCAGATCATCACGTGACATCCCCGGTTTCCTGGGAAGGCCGGATGTGATAACAACTACTTCAGATCCAGCGGTGGATTCGTAGTCATTTGTTACACCCACTGTGTGCGAATCATACTGGTTAATTGGCGCTTTCTGCCAGATATCCAGTGATTTACCTTCTGCTATTCCTTCTTTTATATCCAGGACAATAATCTCATTTGCTATCTCCCGGTAGGCTAAAACATCAGCACAGGTTGCTCCCACATTTCCTGCACCTATTACTGTAACTTTCATAATATTTTTGTGCTTGTGTTTAACATAATTTTAATTAATATTCAGGCCAATCCCAGGCTTAAATATTGTCACACTAAGTTACATCAAAGGGGTGGAAATATCAGGTAATTAATAGGATTATTCAATTGGCAATTGTCCCCTTTTCGTAAACCTGAGGAAGATGGAAAAAACCAAGGGAATTTCGATATGCCTCGAATAGGTTATAATTATATTGATGATAAATTTTTGCTAAAGCGGTGAACATTTTCGCCTTTATCTGGAAGTTGTTTTCAAAAATCTCAAGGATGTTCAGTTGAGGGAGGACATACATCTCCGAGGTATCTGAAAAAACAATGGCATTAAGCAACCGGTTGGTATTTTCGAGCATACAACTTTCACCCATTGAATTAACGGCTTCAATCTTAGTTAATTCTTCAAGGTCATTCTGGTAGTCAACTGTAAGGGAAATGACGCCGGATTTAATTACGTAAAGTGCCCTGCTGGGATCACCTCTAAAAAATACCACCTCGCTCTTTTTATAGGATCGTTCGTTGAAGTATGGTAAAAACAGTGATAACTCGCTGTTTGTGAGCCCTTCAAAAATTTCAACCTGTCTGAAATAATCCAGTAGATCAATTTCTTTTGTTGTATAAGTTTTTTTGAATGGATTAAGTCGCATTTATCACCATTTTAATACAAAAGATATTCTTTGTGCCGGCTGTAATTTTAAAACGATCATCGATTCTGTGACCGGCAATCCAGGCGATCTTATTGTCCGAAACAATTGTTAATACCCTGCTTTTCAAGTTTACAGGAATTTTTTCATCAATCATAAAATCACTTATCTTTTTTTTGCCGGTCATTCCCAATGGAACGAACAGATCACCTTCAGAAACAGGTTTAATTTGCAACGGGAAAGCCAGCTTTTCTTTATCAAGATAGGCTGTGTTTTTATCAGTTGCCTTTATTTCCAAAGTACTTAAATTGTAAAGCGATTCAAACGAAAATTCAGTTTTGCCAATAACAGCCTTACTGTCTTTTTCATTTATCAGTTTCATTTCTATATGAGGATTGGAGTCACTTATAATGATTTCCTTACGGTCCACATTAAGGGTATGCGAATGCGAATTGAATATTTTACCGGGTTGCTCAATAGCATTCCAGATATCAATGCATTGTTTGTAATTGAAACCAAATTGTTTGATAACATAGTAGATGGCCTGTGTAGGATATTCTACTTTTCTCAGTTTATCAGATGCAATGAATAGGTCACTTCCCCTTTTAATTACAGAATTATTATAGAAATGATCCAGAACATTTGCCAGTAACCTTTCATTTTCAATCAATCTCACTTTCGTACCCTTGTAAGTATCAAGGTATCCCGGATTAATTTCATTAATAACAGGTACAATTTTGTGACGTATCTTATTACGGGTGTATTTCGTATTTGTATTTGATAGATCTTCACGCCATTGCACACCGTTTTTCATCGCAAAATCCAGAATTTCAGATCGATTGGTAAACAATAGTGGACGAATGATTTGGTTTTTCTTCGCTTCCCATCCTGTAAGACCTGAAATACCGGTACCTTTTATCAAATTAAATAAGATGGTTTCATATTCATCATCCCGATGATGAGCTATCGCTAGAAAGTCAAATTTATTTTTCTCCATTAATTGAAAGAACCAATCATAGCGGAGTTCACGAGCCGCCATCTGTAATGATACACCTGTTTGATTAGCAATTTCCACCGTATTAAAAATCTGGTTGTGAAACCTTATTGAATGCTTCTTTGCAAAATCCAACACAAAAGTTTCATCCTTATCGCTTTGTTCACCCCTCAGTTTGAAATTGCAGTGAGCAATTTCAAACGCAATATCAGTTGATAAGAATAAACAGGCCAATACCATAGAATCAACACCACCACTTACGCCAAGGAGGACTCGATTCCCGGGTGTTATATTGATATTCTTTTTAACGTAAGATGAAAAGGCCTGTACCATCCCTCAAAAATATCTTTTTTGTCTAATTTTGCATGATTATTGCAAGTCAAAAAGCAAAATCATAGAGATTGAGATATTCTTTCACATTCATTTTCTTAGCTTATTTACTCCTGTCAGGAATAATGAACCCCCTGTATGCACAAAAAAAAGTGAAACTTGAGAGGGCAGACCGGCTGGAGGGAGGGAGGCAGAATGGCCAGCGGTTTGATAGTTTTATTGGAAGTGTTGTTTTTTTCCATGAAGGAATAAATATTACATGTGACTCTGCCGTCTATTTCAAAAAGGACAATAGCCTGGAAGCATACGGAAATGTAGTCATTGATGATAATGATTCTGTAATCGTTACATCGGGGAGGTTGTATTATGACGGAAATACACGAATTGCCAGGTTAAGGGAAAACGTGATATTTATAAAAAGGGATGAGATGACTTTGTACACTGAATTTCTCAACTACAACAGGGATATTGAGCTTGCGACTTATTATGAAGGAGGTAAGATTGTTGATAGCACAAATGAGATGACAAGCATTAAAGGGTACTATCAGGTGAGGCGGAATATTGTTTCTTTCAAAAAGGATGTAGTTGGTAAAAATCCTGACTATATCATGAAAACAGACACGTTGCAATACAATACCAGTACCAAAATTATATACTTCAGGGATACCACTTACCTTACTGATACTGAAGGAAAAGTGTTTGTATATAAAGATGGGTTTTACAACACATCGCTGGAACGCTCAGATTTTAACAAGGGAAACTTTGAGTCAGAATCTTATTTTCTATATGGTGATGAATTACGTGTGGACGATATTAATGGTCTCAACACCGCAAGGGGACACGTAAAGATGATTTCGAAAGAGAATGATTTAATTATTCTCGGTGATAAAGCAGATTATTATAAGAATGAAAAGATCGTAAAAGTATATGAAAATGCGCTTGTTAAACTGGCCGGGGAAGATGGAGATACATTATATATTTCAGCGGACACCCTAGTCTCTATTGATGCTGAACTGGATGAGGACAAGCGAATACAGGCATTCCACAACGTAAAAATTTACCAGAGTGATTTGCAGGGCCTCGCTGACTCCCTGGTTTATTTCCAACTTGACTCACTCATTACCTTTTACTTCAACCCGGTGATCTGGTCAGAAGATAACCAAATGATAGCTGATACTATATCTATTAGAATTGCCAACCAGACATTATCCAGCTTACATTTAAAATCAAAAGCATTTGTAATCTCCCAGGATACGCTCGGCAATTTCAATCAGATAAAGGGGAGGTCTATGGATGCCCTTTTTGAAAATGATGCGTTGAGGACCGTTTTCGTTCACGGCAACGGTGAAAGTATCTTTTTTATGCTTAAAGAAGATAATACCGGAATTATGGGGATGAATAAAATCCTCTGCAGTGATATGAAAATTATTTTTAAAGATAATGACATTCATGATGTAACATTCTATACTAATCCTGATGGGTCATTTATACCTCCCCACGAACTAAAGGTTGCCGACAGGAAGTTGAATGGTTTTAAATGGTATGGAGAGAGAAGACCATCAATGGTCGATGTAGTTCCTCATAAATACATTAACAGGGACCTGCTGATCGAGCTGATGTCGAAACCAGAAGACGAAGACCCTGAAAGTGTACCTGAAAAGGAAATTGAACCTGGGGAAAAAGAGAAAATTAAGAAAAAGACAGAAACTGACAGTAAATCAAGTAATTATCCATAGACTGAATTATTAGTTTTTTTGTAAAATTATTATTTCAATTGCCGAATTTGCTAATAAATCACTACATTTAAGTGGGATTTTATGCTCCGGATTTAATGAATAGAATTTACTTTACTATATTGTTTTTAGCCATGGGCACTTTGGGCTTTTCACAAAGTCTGCAAGTTGTTGAGACTAAGAATTTTTATAATGTTAAAATTGGAGATGAAATAAGGACGATTATAAAGCTCAAGAACTTGTCTGATCAACCGGTTCATGTGCTGGTCAGAAGAGATGAAGCTCAGATTGGATCAAGCCAGAGGACTTTTTTTTGTTGGGATAATGATTGTAAGGATGAATCGGTAGGTCAAACGTATATTTCTCAAAGGATTGAACCAGGTCAGATCCTTGAAACATTTTTCAGTGTACTTGAAGCCGGCCTCAATGAAACTTCTTCGTTGATTAAATATGTTTTTTACAACAGGGATGATCCTTCTGATCTGGTTGAAGTCACACTCAACTATGCAGTGAAAGAACGGGTAAGTGATGGACTTCTGTATAATTCCAGCAAGATTAGATTAAGTGATATTTATCCCAACCCTGTTTCAGATATAGCTTATATAGATTACAGCATTACAAATGAAGATACCGAGGCAGAAGTTGTACTTCATAATCTTTTAGGTAGCCTTGTAGCAAAATTTAATTTGAACCCAAACAAAAGAGTATTAAAAATATATACCACCGAATTTAAACCAGGCGTATATTTTTATACACTTTATGTTGACAGCGAAGGAAAAGTAACAAAAAAAATCATTGTAAAGCGGTAACAATTTAATACCTAAATACGTTATTCTCCCAAATTTTAATATTGGTTAATTATAGTCATCGGCGTATATTTGCAGCCTTATGCAGAAATTGGGGGTAAAAATTGTACTTTTAAGTGTCGGAATATTGATATTCCTGGGTTCCTGCAGTAAATTCCGAAAAGTACAAAAGAGTGAAGACTGGAATGTTAAATATAAAGCTGCTTTGGAGTACTATAAAAACGAGGATTATTATCGGGCAAGTGTTTTGTTTGAAGAAATAATGCCACTCATCAGGGGGCAACAGGAAGGAGAACTCGCCCAGTTTTATTATGCGTACTGTAACTACTATCAAAAACAATATCAGTTGGCTGCATATTATTTTAAGTCTTTCTATGAAACATATTCCAGAAGTCCGTACGCTGAAGAAGCTGAATTTATGAATGCATATTCATTATACCTTGATTCACCCATTTTTAACCTTGATCAAACAAGTACTAAAGAGGCAATAGAAGCAATGCAGCTTTTTATTAACAAAAATTATACAGGAAAATACTCGAACGAAGCTAGCTCAATAATAAATGAGATGCAGCTGAAACTACAAGTTAAAGCATACAGGAATGCGAAGCAGTATTTTAAGATGGGATATTATAAATCTGCAATTATTGCATTTGACAACTATGCAATTGATTATCCTGATGCAATTTATAATGAGGAGCTTGTATTCTTAAAATTTAAGGCACAGGGTTTACTTGCGGATGCAAGTATTCCTTCATTGAAGGAAGAAAGATACGGTGAAGCAATACAATTTTATCAGGATTTTCTCGAGGACTATCCTGACAGTAAATATTCAAAGGAAGCGGACCGGATTTATGATGGGATCGCAGGCTCTTTGGCAAAAATTGAGAAAAGTCAATCTTTACAATAAGAATATAAATAATATATTTGCACTATGGCAGTACAATCATCCATTACAACTAGAGACATTAATGAAATTGCGTCAAAAACAGAGAATATCTACAAATCAGTAGTTATCATCTCGAAAAGAGCGCGTCAGATATCGGCAAACGTAAAAGAAGAATTGAGTAGTAAACTTGCTGAATTTGCATCTACTGTTGACAACCTTGAAGAAGTGTTTGAAAACAGGGAACAAATTGAAATAAGTAAATTCTACGAAAGGATGCCAAAACCAACACGTGTTTCGGCTGAAGAATTTCTTGAAGACAAACTCTTCTTCAGGGATAAATTAGTTGAAGAATCTGATTCTGAAGAAACCTTGTAATCAAAGTCCGTGTTAAACGGCAAAAAAATATTACTCGGTGTTACCGGAAGTATTGCAGCTTATAAAGCTGCATTTCTGGTTCGACTTCTTATCAAATCAAAAGCAGAGGTTCGTGTGATAATGACTTCTTCTGCCGGTGAATTCATATCTTCCCTTACACTATCTACACTTTCTAAAAACCCGGTTGTTTCAGAATTTGTCAAAGGGAATGAAGGAGAATGGAACAATCATGTGGAGCTTGGATTGTGGGCTGATTTATACTTGATTGCCCCCGCAACAGCAAATACAATTGCCAAAATGGCCAATGGAGTTAGTGATAATATTTTGCTAGCCACATATCTTTCAGCAAGATGTCCTGTAATTGTAGCTCCGGCGATGGACCTGGACATGTATAAGCATCAAAGTACAACTTCTAATCTCAATAGGTTAAAAGAACATGGTGTTGGCATAATTGACGTTGCATACGGTGAGTTGGCCAGCGGGCTTACAGGAAGCGGTCGCATGGCAGAACCTGAAGATATCTGTGGTAGCATTGAAGAGCTTTTTACAGGCAATATGCCACTTTCAGGGAAAAAAGTGATGATTACTGCCGGGCCTACATACGAACAAATTGATCCTGTACGGTTTATTGGAAACCATTCAACAGGCAAAATGGGTTTGTCGATTGCGAAGCAGTTTCAAAATGCCGGTGCTTCTGTCCATGTTATTCTTGGACCTGTTTCAATAGAATATGAACTGGAGGGTATCGAAGTCAGTAAAGTTACATCGGCGGAAGAAATGTTTGAATTGGCTACAAAAATATTCCCAGACTCTGATATTGCAATATTATCTGCAGCGGTAGCTGATTACAAACCACAAACTGTATTAGCCTCCAAAATGAAAAAGAAACCCGACAGTGTTTCAATTGATTTGGTACCAACAAAAGATATAGCAGCAACTTTGGGCAAGTCAAAAAATGAAAGTCAAATAATTGTTGGGTTTGCCCTTGAGACAGACGATGAATTATCAAATGCAAATCAAAAACTTCATAAAAAGAATTTTGATATGATTGTCCTTAACTCTCTGAAAGACAAAGGTGCCGGATTTGGATACGATACCAATAAAGTTTCCTTTCTCACAAAAGATAATAAACTCACTGAATTTGAGTTAAAGTCAAAAGATGACGTTGCTAAGGATATCGTTGCAGCTGTAGTTGAAATGCTCAAAAAATAAGAATGGTAAAGAAAGTAATTATAATTTTTGTTTTATTTCATATAGTGCTACAGGGTGTTGGACAAGAACTAAACTGTAGTGTCATTGTAAATGCCGACCAGATATCAACCTCTGACAGGCAGGTGTTTCGTGACATGGAAGTGTCTTTTGCGCAATTTATGAACGGTCGGAAATGGTCGTCTGATAATTTTCAAAATGAAGAAAGGATTAAATGCAACTTAAGCATAACAATAGACCAAATGCCATCAATCGGCAGTTTTAGGGCCACGGTTCAGGTACAATCCGCAAGGCCGATATACAATAGTAATTATGAGTCAATTTTATTGAATTTTGCTGATCGGGATTGGACTTTTGAGTATGTACAATCAATGCCCCTTGATTTTAACGAAAATTCATATACAAATAACCTTACATCAATGTTGGCTTATTATGCCAATATTGTTATTGGCCTGGACTATGATTCATTCGGGGAATTGGATGGAACGCCCTACTACCAGGTAGCTCAAAATATTGTTACCAATGCAACCCAATCGGGCAGACCCGGGTGGAATTCACTTGAAAGTCTGCGGAACCGGTATTGGCTGGTTGAAAACCTTACAAATCTTAGAGTTAACGATCTTCGTAAAGGATTTTATAAATACCATCGTGAAGGGCTTGATAAATACCAGGAGGATTCTGATTTGTCACAGAGAACTATTCTTTCGGTATTAGAGACCCTCAGGGACCTACGAAACATTGATCCTAATGCTATAATTATTGTTTCGTTTTTGGATGCCAAAGCCGATGAGCTTGTAAACATTTTTAGTACAGGAAATATTCAAGTACGCCGGCAGGCTTATAATCTTCTTGTAGAGGTGAGCCCGAGCAAACGGGATAAATTCGCGAAGATTATTTCAAATTAATTTTCGATTTTTAAAGCACAATTTTCAATAAAGTTTTGATTGTCCTAATATTGTGTTTCACCTCGATGTGTTTTGGACAATTATGCTTGTAACCCTTACTATAGAAAATTACGCACTCATTGATAAACTGGAGCTTTCACCGTCTAATCACTTAAATATTATTACGGGTGAAACCGGTGCTGGAAAATCAATAATGCTGGGTGCGGTAGGCCTGCTATTAGGAAACAGGGCTGATACAAGGGTTCTGTCAGATTCAACCAGAAAATGTATCATTGAGGGGACATTCGATATTGCTGAATATGATCTTACTTCCTTTTTTGTTGAAAAAGACCTTGATTATGACAGTTCAATCATTATAAGGAGAGAGATTAGTGTGTCAGGAAAATCCAGGGCATTTGTAAACGACACTCCCGTATTGCTGGATACTTTAAATGTTCTTGGTGATAAATTGATGGACATTCACTCTCAAAATGATACACAATTACTTGGATCAATTAATTATCAACTCAGGCTAATAGATGATTTTGCAGGAACAAAAACCACTTTTAACAAATTTGAACTTGCCTACAACAGATACTATACTTCCAGGACACACTTCGATAAATTAAAAGAGGAAGAAAATAACATTCGGAATGAATATGACTACAATAACTTTTTACTGGAAGAGTTATCCCAGGCAGAATTACAGGCAAGTGAGCAACATCTTCTCGAAGAGGAATTGAAAACACTGGAAAATGCTGAAGAGATTAAGAGCCAGCTACACGATGCAATGGGTGTACTTTCCGAAGGTGACTATTCTGCATTAAATAGTCTGTCAACAGTTCAGATGTCATTAAAACAACTTGCGAAGTATTCGGATAAATTTGCAGAGTTGGGCAAAAGGATTGAAAGCATTCTGATTGATGCAAGTGATGTTACGAGGGAACTGGAACGATTGAGTGAGGAGGTGGAGCATAATCCCATGAAGATTACCGAAACCCAGGACCGGTTGAGTTTGATTTATAATCTTCAACAAAAACATAGGGTCAACTCCAATGAAGAACTTCTAAAGATACAGGAAGACCTAGTGGCAAAATCAGATAAATACTATTCCCTGGATGAAGACCTGAAACGTGCAGAGGAAGAGTTCAACAAACACTATGAACTTGCTTTGTCAGAGGCGAAAAAGTTAAGTCATGACCGTCAGGAATATTTTAGTGTATTTACATCACGGCTTGAAGGTATGCTAAAAGAACTTGAGATTACGAATGCAAGGGTTGAGATTCAACACGAAATCATCGATTTATCTAAATCTGGCATTGATAAGGTCTCAATTTTGTTCAGTGCAAACAAAGGGGTTGAACCTCAACCAATTAAAAATGTAGCTTCAGGAGGTGAATTCAGCAGGTTTATGTTTTGTGTCAAGTATTTATTGGCCGGAAAAACTTCACTACCAACGATAATATTTGATGAAATCGATACTGGAGTTTCCGGAGAGGTTGCCTTGAAATTAGGGGTGATGATGAGAGAAATGTCGAAAAATCACCAGGTACTTGCCATTAGCCATCTCCCTCAAATTGCCGCAAAGGCAGACAAACATTTCTTTGTATATAAGGACGAGGATGAATCCAGGTCTGTCAGCAGGATTCGGGAATTACAGGATAATGAGAGGGTTGAAGAAATAGCCAAGATGATTGCCGGTAAACAAATTACCAGCTCAGCCCTATCCAGTGCAAAGGAATTAATGACACGTTAGAAATATCCTTATTTCTCCATCCTCAGTTCCTACCCGTCATTGCTAACCCCGGTGGGTGAAGCAATCCGTCATTCTAATAACAGATTGCCACGCTGCGCTCGCAATGACGTAGATTGAATGATCAGATTACCACACTTCGCACGCGATGATGATTTTCGGTGTGCGCAACTGAATGCGTATTCGCCCGAGGTGTCCGATTTTGACCACTTTTTTAACTACTTAGTTGCATAAAAAGCTGAAAATCAGGTAGATAAAATATTGGCACGTGTATTGGCATTTGATGTGTGGTCAAAAACTCAAAATTAATAATACGATGAAAAGTATAAGAAAAATTTTAAATGGAGTTAGCATAGGATTTGCATCCGTTATGCTGATGTCCTCCGGCTCGCTAGCCCTTGATAATTCATACAAGGTTGCAAATGAAGATAGTTTGAGTGTTGCGAATACAGTTGAAGATATTGTATTCGATGAAGATTGCGTTACATGCCGATACATAACAGTTTATGATTCGAACGACAATCTGGTGTTTGATGGAATTGTAAACGACAAAAACAATATCAAAAACAAGAAACTTAGGAAAATACTGAAAAAGAGCGATTACCTGATGAGCAATCGTATAACAGACTATTATATTCTTACCAATTAACCAGTTATCCAATAATGTGATCCAAGGTGTCTCCTGATAGCTATCAGGAGCACCTTTTTTTTATACTTATTCAGGCGTCATGGACCAGTTTATTTTTTCAAATCAGGCCTCAAATCGTAAAGTCAATATTAAAACAATAAAAAAAATTGAGGATACTTGGAAAGAAAGATCTTCCACAAAAATGAACAAGACGTATTGTTTTATTCAACCACATTCAATATACAATCCAATTCGGGATATTTATGTTTTCATGAATGAATTACCGATGCCGTAAATGGAGTCCCGGTCTGTTAATTAGCAAAAATTCAGGTTGATTTTTTACTCCTTTCCAAATCTTTATTAAAAATACTTCAAAAAAAGAGGATGCAAGATTTCCGCTTATTTTTAAGTTTTTTCTAAATGTAAAGTGAAAAAGTTTAATTTTTGCATATTT
>CAZONK010000077.1:0-14154 GCA_964581095.1 uncultured Roseivirgaceae bacterium | reverse complement strand
ATAATGTTAATTTAATTATCAGGAGTATGAGTATTCTTACTTTCGTTTTGAAGGAGTGAGCACTTTACTTTTTTTCAGGTCGGCGACAACAGATTGTACAACATTTGAGATCGTGTTTTCAATATCTGCAGACTGGAATGTATCGGAGACACCTGTAAACACCAATTTTCCATCAGAAGATTCATACAAATTTGACTCTACAATAACTGAGGTAGCTTTTGAATAATAGCCAGGAACATAATATTTATTCCAGGCGTTCATATAATTATAATAATATGTTTGCTGAATGGTAACGGCATTCTTTTCACTTGCAGTCACATATCTTGAATCTTCTTCAACATCTTTCAGGCGTAAAGTAAGAAGGCCGTCAAAATTGTTTTCTTTTAGTATTTTTTCTATTTCTTCCGGACGAGGTAATTTTTTCTCTGCTTTTATATAATTGACAGTTGGAGCTGCATTATACTTATTTTTTCTAAGCCAGTAAACGGCTTCATTTTCAGCCAGAGTCCTGTTTTCAGGAATTGGTGACAATACTGCTACCAATACAGTTTTAATTTCTTCCTGGGGTATATTTGGTGTGGATGATGAAGTGCTGCTTTTGTTAATTCCACAGGCAGCAAGTAATATTAGTAGTAGTATTGATAAATAAAATTTCATATTTTTTCTCGGGATTATTTCCTCCTGCTAATCACTTTTTCAGCAGCACTAACGATATCGCCTATTCCGAGTCCATATTTATCAAGCAGTTCCAATGGTTTGCCACTCTCACCAAACTGATCATTGACACCAACAAACTCCATAGGGCTGGGCGATGATTCAATCAGTACCCTTGCAATGCTTTCACCAAGTCCACCGTTTATCTGGTGTTCTTCTGCCGATACAGCGCAACCTGTTTTGCCTACTGATTGGATAATTGCATCCGTGTCAATTGGTTTAATAGTATGAATATTTATTATCTCTGCGTGAATGCCCTTATCTGCAAGTACTGCTTCTGCTTCAATTGCCTGCCAGACCATATGGCCGGTTGCAAATATAGAAACATCACTTCCATCAATTAATTTCTGGGCTTTCCCGATCTCAAACACTTCATCGGGTTCAGTAAATACAGGCATTTTAGGTCTTCCAAATCGTAAATAAACAGGTCCAATATGATTAGCAATGGCCTTTGTTGCCTGCTTTGTTTGATTATAATCACAAGGACATATCACAATCATATTTGGCAACATCTTCATCATCCCAATATCTTCCAGTATTTGATGTGTTGCTCCATCTTCTCCAAGGGTTAGGCCAGCGTGCGAGGCGCATATCTTCACATTTTTATTCGAGTAGGCAATAGATTGTCGAATCTGGTCATAAACACGACCTGTTGAAAAATTTGCAAATGTTCCGGTAAATGGAATTTTCCCACCTATTGTCATACCTGCAGCCATACCCATCATATTTGCTTCACTTATACCTGCCTGAAAAAACCTGTCGGGATGGGCGTCTTTAAATGCGTCCATTTTAAGCGATCCTGTAAGATCGGCACAAAGCCCTACAATGTTTTCATCGGAGTTTGAAGCCTCAAGTAATCCTGCTCCAAACCCTGAACGTGTATCTTTTTTATCGGTGAAGGTTATCTTGGTCATTAGTCAAATAATTTTACGGTACTGGAAACTTTCGATTTTATTTCAAAATATTTAATGTCAGTGAATTTACTGCCAAAAGTATTTTTTGACCTATATGCAATTTTATAACTTCCCGCCTGCATTGCCAATTTGGTAGTGGTATTTTTTGTACTTAGATTAATGACCCAGTTTTCAAGATCATCTGCACCAACCTGGTAAATAGATGCAAATATAAAACTAGGTGATAAAAGGTTTAATAGGCCGGGTGCTTCAATTGTGAGTGTTTTTGTATTTCTATATGTAATATCAACGCCTTCGAAGATCGTTTTAGGAAGTGTTAGTACTTCTACATTATATTTTCCAGTAAGATATTTTCCTGTCTCAAGGATATTCTGAACGTAAATTATATCAGAACTTCCTTTTTTTCTGATCAAAGCCTCAACACCATACTCATAGCGGTTTGAGCTTGGTAATACAATTTTCAAAAACCCCTGTGGAGTTTTCAAATTTATTATATTGTGAGTGCCACCCACCAGGTTAACCATTTTCTTTTCTACGGGTGGGATAGTGTTTGCAATAATGTCATAAGTAAGTACAGGTTCTATTTCAATTGAATCGGTAAGGCCATTTTTATCCCTGAAATGAACAAATTCGTATTCAGATTTACCTGTTAGATGATTTCTGAACGAGATATTTATATCGGTTTCTGTTGGAAGGTTTTTGTCATCAAGCAATTCAACAGTAACAGTGGTTTTTGACAAACTCTGTAGCAATGCTAAATTTAATGCTTGTCGAAAATCATTGATTTTGCGAGCATCAAAGTAGGTGCCGGTACATTCAAAGGTGGTATCTTTCTCATATTCAAGATTGAGGCCAATAACAAAAGGTTTTAAAAATATACCCTTTTTCTGTAGTTCTATAGAAACTTTGCATGGATCTCCATCACAGGATTCAACACCATCAGTGATAATAATAACAATATTACGGTAGCCCCCGCCCCCCGCTGAAGGAAAATCACCAGATGTTTGCACAAGGGAGTAGGCAATGGGTGTGGTTCCTTTGGGCTCTAGTTTTTCAATACGCTCAATGATAGTGTTATGATTGTTTTTGCTGAATGGAACTTCCAGTTTTGTATCCTGGCAATTTTTTTCTTCTACATTAAACTGGTGCCCGTAAATCCGAAGGGCCAGTTCAAGGTTTTTATTTACCCGAAGGCTGTCGACCAGTTCGTTTAAAATATTTCTTGCAGCATCAATTTTGAGTGTATTTTCCCACTTTCCAAACATGCTTGCCGATCCATCAAGCAAGAATAAAATGCGCGTATTTTCTAATAATTTTTGTGAGACTTCCTGGGCAAAAAGTCTGTGGTTAATTAAAAATGAAAGTGTCAGGAAGACAATATAAACAAGCCGGTTACGCCACTTGCACATTGAATTAGTAGTCACCAAGCGTTTCTTCCAAATGGTCAAGTGCATCGGCAAGCTGTTCGTCACTTGGAGGAATTCCGTGCCACTTGTGTGTTCCTTCCATAAAGTCGACCCCCTTGCCCATAACTGTGTGCATAATGTTTATTACCGGTTTACCCTTACCGGTAAATGTTTTTGATAATTGCATTTTTTCGATAATGTCAGACATATCATTTCCATCTGACTCGATTACCTCCCAATTGAAAGACTCATATTTTGATCGTAGGTTATCAATTGATATTACACTTTCCAATGAACCATCAATTTGTTGTCCGTTAAAGTCAATAGTAGCGATTATATTATCAACCTTGTTGTGGGATGCATTTAGTGCAGCTTCCCATACCTGGCCTTCCTGCTGTTCTCCATCTCCCATAAGTACATATACAATGTGGTTATCACCGTTGAGTTTTTTTGTCTGTGCTGCTCCAATTGCTACAGAAAGTCCCTGTCCAAGAGATCCGGATGCTACCCGAATCCCGGGAAGGTTTTCTTCGGTGGCGGGATGGCCTTGTAATCGGGTACCAATTTTACGAAACGTTCCTAATTCAGACACGTTGAAGTATCCACTATGGGCCAGTACACTGTACCAAAGTGGAGAAACATGACCGTTGGACAAAAAAAACAAGTCTTCACCAACACCGTCTTCCTTAAAATCTGAATTATGGTCCATGATGTTGAAATACATGCCAACCATGAAATCTGTACACCCCAATGATCCACCCGGATGACCCGACTGAACGGCATGCACCATACGTACGATATCCCTTCGAACCTGTGATGCTATACTTTTTAATTCTTCAATGGACTTCGGTTGTGTCATATGCTATAATAATTTTCTATTTTGAATTATAAAAAATCACAAAACTTAACAATGTCAGGTAAGTATTTGTGAAGTGTGATCTTTTGTTTTTACCTTCTCAATGATATTTTCTATAACCCCCTTTTCATCGATTATAAATGTAACTCTTGCTGTTCCCATGTATTTACGTCCATACATTGATTTTTCAACCCAGGTTCCGTACAATTCATGGACTTTTAATTCTGTGTCAGCAAGAAGTGTGAAAGGAAGTTTCTCCTTTTCAATAAACTTTTGATGCGACTTCTCAGAATCTTTACTTATGCCAAGTACCTCGTAACCTTGTCGCTGCAATGTGTCATAATTGTCTCTCAGGTTACATGATTCCGCTGTGCAACCGGGGGTATTATCTTTCGGGTAGAAATACAAAACCACTTTTTTCCCTTTGAAAGCAGTTAATTTTACAATGTCTCCATTTTGGTCATTTACTTCAAATTCAGGGGCTTTTCCCCCTATAGCAAGTTTCATAAATTCTTAAGTCAATGTATTATTCATTGACAAATGTATCATCTTAAAATTGTTAATAAAAATGGATTCAGGAGGTAATTTTGAATAGGAGGTAATATTTACCTGATCGAAGTAGAATAAACCTCTTCGTTCCCGGAATTATCGATTATCAACACAACAAGATTTCCTTCAAATGGAATATCAGCGTCAATTTTTTGTGACCAGATTTGCTTTTGTTTTGGATCATATTTCATCAGGACCCATTGATCATTTAGTTTTACTGTGAAAGATTTTATCCCAGACATTTTATCTTCAATTCTGAATACGAGTTTTTCATTGTTAATAATAAGGGGTTTTAATACCGGGGGGATTGTGTCTGACAAAATTGTAAATTGTCCTAAAGAACGCGTTTTGAATCTTATTTTATCCCCTTCCCATTTGCCGCCGGAATAGTAAAAATTACCTGCATCATCTACTGAATATACGGCAGAATGATCTTTGTCCGGGTAGTCATTTTCTGGTAACAGAAGAATATCAATATTTGACCGGATAGGATAAATGTCTGTTCCAAATATGAAACGCTCTCCTATTTCTTCAATGTTATTGCGATGCGATACGTCAAGATAAATAGTATCAAAAAGGGTTCGTTTTGAAAATTTTGCCTCAATATTCTGGCTAAAAAATGAATAGGGGCGATCTGGAGGAATCAGGGCATCTATTTGAATGTATTCTGTGGACTCGCACAAGGTAATTGAATCAGGGATGCCATCATTCAGGTTCCACAAAAACACATCAATTTGGTCCAATGAATATGCTGGCAACAAGTACTGCGTTTCATGGCCAAGGTGTACTTCAGCGTTTTCTTCACCATTTGTAGTTACTGAATAAATAATGAGTGTATTGTCAATTTGTTTGCTGGAGCTGCCATCAATGGTAGGAATTTTATTCACATTTTTCATTGAATCCAGGTAGCAATTTATATCAATCTGTAACTCAGATTTGTTGTCATATGTATCGTTCATTTCTATTTCGATCACCCCAGTGCAATCTTCTCCAAATTCAAGCAGGCCTCGATTAGAATTTGTTGTATAGAATTCCAGTTCATTCCCATTATCCACGTACAGCCTATGAAAACGGAGTCCACGCTGTTTGAGTTCGAGATAATTCACATGACTGTAAAAATTTCTACTTTTTGAAAAAGGTATCTTTTTAATTTCCTGCACGAACTCAACATTACCATTGAGTTTCATCTCAATGCGGGTGATTCCTGTACGGAACCTTGTCCAGTCCTGCCTGTCGAATGCGAATAGCTCCACCCCAATGGTACCTTTCATATTCACAGGTTTATCCAATATATACTGTCCATTTACTTTTTTAGCATCAAATACAAACCGTCCGAATTCACCATTGATCCGGGAATTGATGTCCATTGTTTTAAATGCTATTTTCCTGACTTCAGGAGGGCGGGTATCTACAATTTCTTCAAAATTAAATATGAGGGGATTTAATACGGCTTGTTCATTATTCCTTATATCGAAATGAAGATGTGGTCCTCCCGATGATCCGCTATTGCCCGATAGGGCAATGGTATCGCCTTTGTTTACTTTAAATGTTTCTTTGTCCGGAAAAAGATTGATAGCAAAAGTCTCCTTTTTATATTGTTCACTTACTAAGTAGGATTCAAACTGCTCAGAAAAGGATTTCAGATGTGCATATACAGTGATCTGTCCATTCGCATGTGAGATGTAAATCGCATTGCCATAACCACCCGGTGAAACAGAGATTCTCGAAATGTATCCATCTGCAGCTGCCAGAACGGGTACACCCTGTACACCACCTGTGCGAATATCAATGCCTGTATGAAAATGAGTCCTGCGAATTTCACCCATCGTTCCGGCGAGTGTATTTCTAATACCGGGTTTAATTGGGAAAAGATAAAAGTCCTCTGTGTCCACGGGGACAAACGAAGTTGCCATTTGTGACCGTAAAGAATGGGCACAGCACATAATGAAACCTACTGCTAAAATTTGTATTATGTGGTTATTTAATCTCAACTTCCAACATCTTTTTATCTCCAATAAATGCCTCAAGCATGTTTCCACGTTCTACAGGACCAACACCTTTAGGTGTGCCTGTAAAGATCAAATCCCCTTTTTTGAGTGTAAAATATGTGGAAATATAAGCTATTATATAGTTAAAACCGTAAATCATAAGCCCAGTGTTCCCTGATTGTCGAATTTTTTTATCAATAGTGAGGCTGAAATCCAGATTATTGATGTCATCAAACCCTGATTTCGGAATGAACTTTGATATAGGGGCTGAATGGTTAAAACCTTTCGAAATTGCCCATGGCAAACCTTTTTCTTTAGCTTTTTGTTGTAAATCCCTGGCCGTAAAATCAATTCCAATTCCAATTTCATTGAAGTAGTTATGGGCAAATTTCTCATCAATATATTTTCCGACTTTACTGATCTTTAACACAATTTCCACCTCATAATGGATGTCATTTGAAAAATCAGGGTAATAAAAAGGTTCATTTTTCTGCAAAAGTGCAGTGTCAGGTTTTGTAAATATCACCGGTTCGGAAGGTATTTCGTTGTTGAGTTCTTTGATATGCTCAACATAATTTCTCCCTATTGCTAAAATTTTCATTTTTTTGGTCTGTAAATTGCAAAAGTAATTTACCGAGGACTTTTAAATCAAATTTTGGGTTATTTTCGGGAGAAAATCAAATGAAAGGTTAATAATTATGAAAAACGGTATTGCAGTAATTACATTTTTTCTTTTTAGCGTTGTTGTTACCGGCTTTTTTTATTCCTGTGCTACAGTACCGGTAACAGGCAGGAGCCAGCTGAACCTTGTTTCAAATACAGAAATAATTGCCTATAGTGCAGCGCAATACCAGGAGGTGTTGGCAACGAGTAATCTATCAACCGATCAGGAACAGGTCGCGATGGTAAAGAGCGTGGGAGACAGGATAAAAAGCGCGGTTGAAAAGTATATGAATGATAATGGGTATGGATCCAGCCTCGATGGATTTAATTGGGAATTTAATTTGATTGATAATGACTCAACTGTGAATGCATGGGCAATGCCTGGGGGCAAGGTTGCATTTTATACGGGGATAATGCCCATTTGCCAGGATGAAAAAGGAGTGGCAGTGGTTATGGGGCACGAAGTTGCCCACGCTATTGCCAATCACGGGAGAGAAAGGATGAGCCAGGGTTTGTTATTAAATTTAGGTATGAGTAGTATTTCAGGTGCAATGGGTGAAAATCCTTCATTGACAAAGGAAATTTTTATGCAATCTGTCGGCATTGGTTCACAGCTGGGAATGCTTGCGTATGGCAGAAACCAGGAATCAGAAGCAGACAAAATCGGTTTAATATTTATGGCTATCGCTGGGTATGACCCACATGAGGCACCAATATTCTGGACCCGGATGAGCGGTGGTGGTGGTTCACAACCTCCGGAGTGGTTATCAACGCACCCCTCACATGAAACACGGATTGATGATTTGAATGCCAATATGGAAGAGGCGATGAAGTACTATAAACAATAGTTGGCAGTTTTCAGTTTGCAGTTTGACTTTTATAAATTCCCAATTGTTTGTTTTTTCTTTTCATAAGGTTTGAATTGTTCAAGTTTTATTTCACGTTCGAATATTATTATAGGCAGCGCGCAATTTTCTTACAACGTTTGCGGATAAACGAAGTTGCCGAAAGCAATTTGGGCGAACGATTGCAAGGAGTGAGCCGTTTATCCACTGTTATGTGCCTTGAACGGAACGAAGTGGAGTGAGAGTGCAACTTGGTTCGGAGCGAAAACGGAGAAAGTCCGCCGTCATTCATGGATACTTGTTATATCTTCCGATACCTTCCAAAGACGTTTAGCTATGTCAACATCCTTGGCTGCATTACTGCATTCAACCTTAATCGGGAAGCCTCGCATTCCCATAAAGCCACCCGGACCGAAATAATCACCAGCCTTGGCTTCAGGATCGGTAGCAGCGCGTAAGGTTGGCATTGCACCCATAGCTGCGCTTTGGGTTATCAGCACCGTTAGCAAACGCAGCAATTTCCACCACCAGCGACCTTCAACGTACCGGCCAAGATTAGTGTCTGCGCCGCCCGGATGGGCCGCAGTAGCAATGACGTTCGTTAGCTTGGTGTTAAGGTGTCGTTGGAGTTCAAAAGTGAAAAGCAAATTAGCTAACTTGGAGCGACCATAGGCTTGATTAGGCTGATAACCAATCCCGTCTTCATACATCAGGTTATCAAAATCCATAGTGCCTGAGCGATGTCCCATGCTGCTGACAGTGACTACCCGGGATCCAGGGGTTTTGAGCAGGACGTCAAGGAGCAGGTCGGTCAATGCAAAGTGGCCAAGGTGGTTGATGCCGAAATGACTTTCAAAGCCATCTTCGGTTTTTCCGTACGGCACCCACATGACCCCGGCATTATTAACGAGCACGTTCAGATGGTCATGCTTAGCCTTGAAGGTATTTGCAAAGGCGCGTACTGATTTCAAGCTACCCAAATCAAGCACCATCGGATCAAGGCGGGCATTCGGGACTTCTGCACGGATCCGCTGTGCGGCATCATTGCCTTTCTCCATGCTGCGGCAAGCCAGAATGGTATGAGCACCCTTTCGAGCAAGCTCTTTCGTGGTTTCAAAACCAATGCCGCTGTTTCCGCCGGTGACGATGATAACTTTGCCGCTCAAATTGGGGATATTGTTAGTTGTCCACTTTTCATTTGGCATTGTTGAAGTTTTAGTAGTCAAAATTGATGTATATCATATAAACATTATAAAAATCTATAAATAAAGGCAGGCGAAGGTGGATTTCACATCGTATGTGTATAAGGTACTCATGCTTTATAGCTACATTATAAGTACCCTGACTTTGACTAAATTATAGAACATAATTTAATTGAACCCCGAAATGTCATTTCATTGGACTTTACAGTGTGATTACAGCGGGTTGGTTTGTTATTGAAACTCAATCGGTATAATCACTTTGGTTTTATCCCACATGAGCAAGAGGTTGGTATTTTTTATGCCCTTCTGCTCGAATTCAATAGTGAAAGGTTCATAACTAATTTCCATTGTCTCAGTTTTTGATTTAAATCGCAGAAGATCGTGGTCCTGGTTATAACTAAATGCTCCCCATTGGCCAAGATCTTTGTTTATTATAATCGTCCAGTCACCTTTCTCCGGGATTGTAAATAGTGAATAAGTACCGGCTGCTACTTCCTGCCCTCCAATTTTAACATTTTGCGTGAATGTTAATTCCGTAGCCTCATTTGCCCCTGTACGCCACACCTCACCATAGGGTTCAAGGCTTCCAAATATTTCCCGTCCTCGCTTTGAAGGCTGGCAATAGGTTATTTTCACATAGGTATCTTCATATTTCATAGTTACAAGTGCCAGTGGGCTCGGGCGGGGAGTGAGAGGTTCCTGGGCAAGTGATTTTTCCGGATGGATAAATAAGGTAATTGCGATGATAGCCGGTAATAAATTCTTCATTTCTTCTGTTTATGGATTCAATCGTTTAGGTTTGATGCGTAAATATACGAACTTTTCAAAGGCGTGGATTTTAGATTTTGACAATAATGGCTAAACCGGAATTTGATGACATCTTTATGGAACTGGCAGTAAATCTTGCCAATAGATCGCATTGCATAAAGCGGCATGTTGGAGCTGTTTTAACAAAAGAAACGCGCATCATTTCGATAGGATACAATGGACCTCCTGCAGGAACCCATAACTGTGATGAAGAATGGCCCGAAGAGGGTTGTCCAAGTGACTCAAAAGGAGGATGTTCACTGGCTATCCATGCTGAGCAAAATGCGATTTTGTATGCCGTAAAAAATAATACAACAGTAAAAGGTGGTACGTTGTATATTACTTTATCACCCTGTCTTGCCTGTTCCCGTATTATCTATACCATGGGTATTGAGCGTGTGGTGTATTTAAATTCCTATGCTGAATACAAAGGATTGGATTCCGATGAGGGGGTTGATTTTTTGATGAAATTTGGCGTAAATGCTGAAAAGTATTCCGGGAGTTTGAAGAATGTGACGCATATGATGTGAAATTTAGCCGAAGGCTGAAGGCCTAAAGCCAAAAGCTCGATGTCGGATAAAACCATCCATGGTTCGTGAAGACACGAACCATGGATTGGAGTTTGGAGGATGTTTGCATATGATGTAGTTACCGTAGTGTTTAAAATTAAACCATACACAAATGAAGTTAATAATTTACGTAGGAATATTATTTACATTTATGCCATTCATTAGCAGGTCACAATCATCCGGAAATAAAGATATAGGTATTGTGCTTCAACCCTATACCGCAAGAACGGGCTCGGATGAAATATCCATCGCTCCGGATCTTCTTTATAGGGAAGTTGCACCCTTATTGATAGAGTGGAAAATCGCAACCTCCGGTAAAATAAGCATTGATCTGACGGAAAGTGAAAAGGAACAGTATGGCGTATGGAACAGGTTGGGCTTGGCCGACGGACATTTGGGAAAAGCCGTAACCGAGCTTGCCGGTAAAAATGAATTCGTACTGGGGCTTTTGGGGAATTGCAATAGTTCAATTGGCATGCTGGCCGGGTTGCAACATGCGGGGAAAGAGCCTGATGTACAAACAGTGGGCATGATCTGGATTGATGCGCATGGTGACTTTAATACTCCTGAAACATCCTTGAGCGGATGGCTGGGAGGAATGCCCGTTGCGGTGGCATCGGGCCAGTGCTTACATCGCATCAGGGAAAAAGCGGGATTGGAACCCTCAATTGAAACTGGGAATATCGTTATGATGGGATTAAGGGATGTGGACCCTCTGGAACAAAAGCTAATTGATGCTTCTGAGATAACAACCGTTTCCGCACAGGATCTGATTGCCCATAATGATGTATTTAAATTGGCCATTAGCCAACTTTCTAAACGAGTGGATGTAATTTATCTGCACATTGATTTGGACATCCTGGATGCCGCTGAAATACCCGGAAGTTTTTTCGAAGTGGAAGAAGGACCTCTAGCGGTCCAACTTACAGATCCTATTAAGATGATCACAGGCAACCCCAAGGTCGGGGCGATGGGTATTGCATCGTTCCCGACAGCAGAAAGAGGGAGGGAAAAAAGTTTAGAATCTACCATGAAACTTATCAAGGCCGGAATGGAGGGATTTAAAGGAAGAAAGATTCATTAAAGATTATGTTTTTGGTTAAATGTTGCCATTTCGGTATCTGTAAATGAATACCCATCTCACTTGTTCGTATCTCCAAATCCCTGGTTCGTGTCTTCACGAACCAGTAACCAGAAGCTCAAAACCCGAAGCTTTTTACTCAATTACATTCACCTCCGGTTGCAACTCAATTCCAAATGTATCAGCCACGGATGCCTGAATATCTTTGGCAAGTTTCCAGATTTCAGATCCATTTCCTCCTCCATGGTTTACGAGTACAAGCGCCTGTTTATCATGCACCCCAATATTTCCAACCCGCTTACCTTTCCACCCACACTGTTCTATCATCCAGGCTGCAGGTACTTTTATTGACTTTTCGTTTACTTTGTAACCGGGAATACTTACAAATTCGGCTCGCAGACCTTCATAATCAATCAAATCAATTACTGGGTTTTTAAAGAAACTACCCGCATTCCCAATTTTCGCAGGATCCGGAAGTTTACTTTCCCTGATGGATATAACTGCATTGCTAACTTTCCTGATCGATAGCATACTCCCGTTGGTAGTATTTAAAACCTCTCTTATGGCTCCATATTCTGTGGAATACAAATGATGTTGTTTTGTTAACCGTAAGGTGATATCAGTGATAAAGTATTTGCCCTTCAGTTCATTCTTGAAAATACTGTTGCGATATCCAAACCTGCATTCGTCATTAGTAAACTCCTTTTTCTCACCTGATTCAAGATTGATTGCATTCAAACTGACAAATGCGTCCTTCAACTCCACACCATAAGCGCCAATGTTTTGTAAAGGGGCTGCACCCACTGTTCCTGGTATGAGGGAAAGGTTTTCAATGCCTCCATAGTTGTGTTGAACGCAGTAAAGTACAAGCGAATGCCAGTTTTCGCCCGAGTAAGCTTTCAAATAAATGTTGTCATCTTCCTGCTCAACAATTTCAATTCCTTTCAACTCATTTTTCACAATCAGACCCTTGAAATCAGATGTGAATAACACATTTGAACCTTCTCCAAGAAGCATTTTTCTACCTGTCCATTCAACGGTTTTCATTAGTTTAAAAAAATCCAGATCGGTGTGAATTGAGCAAAACTTCCCAGCTATGGCATCTATGCCAAATGTGTTTAGGTTTTTTAATGAATAATTATTCAGAATCTCCATTATTCTTGCTAAATAAGTAGAAATTAGTCACTTTGAATAGTTGAACTGATTTTCTTTTATAACCATAGTGACATGAAATATAGTAAGCTCCTTTTGCTGGTAATAATTTGTATTACCTATGATATCAATCTTTTTGCACAATCAGCATATAAAATTAGTGAACCCCTTGCGCATACATTTTCAATTGTTGCCCGCGATTCTGTTACCGGGCAGATGGCTGTGGGTGTTCAGAGTCACTGGTTTTCTGTAGGCACCTTGGTAGCATGGGGTAAATCCGGCGTGGGGGTTGTGGCAACACAATCATTTGTAAATCCTTCGTACGGACCCAATGGAATTAGCATGATGGAGGAGGGAATAGCTGCCGAGGAAGCATTAATGAAGTTGATTTCTGAGGATGAAGGCAAAAATGTAAGGCAAGTCGCCTTTCTGGATGCAGATGGGGGAGTAGCTGCTCACACAGGAGATACCTGTATTCCCTACGCCAGTCACATTGTTGGAAATGACTTTTCCGTGCAGGCAAATATGATGCTTACGGAAGTTGTCCCTGAAGCCATGGCAAACGCCTATGAATCAAATAGTTCACTTCCTTTTGCTGAGCGTGTACTTTCGGCGCTAATGGCAGCCCAAAATGCAGGTGGCGATATCCGCGGAAGACAGTCAGCCGTACTATTAGTAGTATCAGGTGATAAAAGTACCCCTGTATGGGCTGATAAAATTATTGACCTGAGGGTGGACGACAACCCAGAACCACTGAAGGAACTTGCACGGTTGTTGAAAGTCCATCGCGCCTACCAGCATATGAATAATGGCGACCTGGCTGTAGAGAAGGGCAATATGGGTAAGGCCATGCAGGAATATAGTGCTGCTGAAAAATTAATGCCAAATAACCTTGAGATGAAATTCTGGAAAGCCGTAACAATGGCAAACAATGGAAACATACAAACATCTGCTCAAATACTATACCGTGTGTATTCGGATATGGACCATGGGCAAAATTGGCGGAAACTGCTGGCACGTTTACCCGAAGTTGGTCTGCTTACAGTTTCAGAAGACGATTTGAAAGTCCTTAAAAACCCGGAAAAATATCAGAATTAGGGTTACGTAATAATGTTTTTATATCCAAAAAGTTATCTGCCTACTAACTCATTAGCAGGGAAATATACAGACACATGGGGTAGAAATCTAACTACCATAGGATAATACTACTTTTTTCAAGGATTGGCCATAGTGTTAACCCGAATTCCAAGACCTCACAAACAAGGTAGCAAAAAGCAGCTAACTTTAAAACAGCTGTAGTGCAAAGCCTATGAATATAATGGTGAGTTTTATCCCTTCCCGAATTTTGGTGAAATTGTAAACATCAGGGGTTAACCCCGACAAATCTAAAATTAAAGCTACCCATTTT
>CAZONK010000076.1:0-14410 GCA_964581095.1 uncultured Roseivirgaceae bacterium | reverse complement strand
ACATTGTAAAAGATAATTGCAAGGTGATCATCCTGTCCAGTTCGGACAATAAAAGGGACATTGATAAGATAGTAAATAACGATTACGTGATTAAATTTATCACCAAACCACTAACAGAGAATTCTCTGGAAGAAATTACTGTTGCAAGCCATTAATAAATTTTTCATATTCCTGAAATTAAACTAAACTAGAACTCCGGATCAAGTTTAAAAGTTTGTTGTAATTCTTTCACTATTGGATATTTTTTTGCCAGGTGTTCAAACTTTTCTTTATTTGTATAAAGGATATTCTTATTCTCATCTTTCTGAACCTTTCCTTCGATTTGGATCGTATCATTGTCAAGTTCATTTTTCAGAAATACCATCAGGTCGCTTCGGATCTCACTTAAAATATCAAGCTGGATTGAATTTGTGAGGGAAATTGTAATAGTTTTTTGATCTTCAGATAATTCGTAAGCCTGGCTTAGTACATTTAATTCTTGTGCTTTCGTTTTTCTTGAATTTTTGAACTTTGCCCAAACTTCAGCTAAGAGAGCGGGGGTTACTTCTGTTTCACGAATATTTTCTTTCTCAGCTGAATTTTCTTCTTTTCCTTCCGTGTTTTCCATTGCTATAGAATCACGGTCAGCATTTTCAGTCAATTCGTTGAGGGAAGGTATCCTGGTTGTTTTTTTTAAGTTTTTTAATTTTAATGCAACATTTTCTTCCTCAACAAGCGTTGTTTCATCTTTATCAGGTTCAATCAGGATTTCCTTTTGATTTTCCTTTTCCTGTTTAGTTGCAGCGGGTGCCTTTTCCTGTTTTATTTCAGGTTTTGAATCGGGTTTCCGAGAAATTATTTCTGATTTTTTTTGAGCAGGATGTTGATCAGTTAATTCAGTTTTTTTTTTAATGCTTTCTATAGAATTATTCTCAGGATCAGATGATGCTGATAATTCAACCACAGAGGGGATATGGGCCATTTTCATCAAAGCAAGTTCCACCAATAACCGCTGATTTTTACTGCTTTTATATTGCATATCACACTGGCTTCCAATGTTCATTGCAGTAAGCAAAAACGACATTGAAGCATTTTCTGCCTGTTTTTGATATTTTGTTTTTACATTATCAGACTCGTCAAGTAATTCAAGGGTTGCTGCATCCTGGCATACCATCAGGTTCCGAAAATGTAGTTCAAGCCCCGAAATGAAGTCGTGCCCGTCGAATCCTTTCTTGAGGATTTCATCGAAAAGTACCAGTGAAGAGGCGATGTCTTCATTAAGCAAATAGTCAGTAAGTTTAAAATAGTAGTCATAGTCAAGAACATGAAGATTTTCAATGGTTGAGGCATACGTTATTGACTGGTCGTGTGAAAAAGTAACAATTAAATCAAACATTGACAAAGCATCGCGGAGGGCCCCATCAGCTTTTTGGGCAATGAGGTGCAAAGCTTCATTCTCAACCTTAATACCTTCTTTCCCGGCAATGATCTTCAAAGAATCTGAAATTTTCGAAATGGGTATCCTGTTGAAATCATAGATCTGGCATCGTGATAGAATGGTTGGTATTACTTTATGTTTTTCTGTGGTTGCCAGAATAAATATCGCATAGGGTGGAGGTTCTTCAAGCGTTTTCAGAAAAGCATTGAATGCCTGTGTCGTAAGCATGTGAACCTCATCAATAATGTATATTTTATATTTCCCAAATTGAGGAGGGTAGCGAACTTGCTCAATCAGGTCCCGAATGTTCTCAACTTTATTGTTGGAGGCAGCATCAAGTTCAAAAATATTATAGGAAATATCTTGTTCATCTTCATCAAAATTGTTGATCATTCTGGCAACAATCCGTGCACATGTTGTTTTGCCTACTCCCCTTGGTCCGCAAAATAGTAAAGCCTGAGCAAGGTGGTTTTCGTCAATTGCATTTTTGAGGGTTGTTGTAATATGATCCTGTCCAATGACTTCTTCAAATCCTTTTGGACGGTATTTCCTGGCCGATACAACAAAATTCTCCATGGTCGCAAGTTACTATTCTAATGTTAATATGCAGAAACAAAAAATAATAAAAATATTCAGTTCAGGAAAACTTCCGAATTGATCTTCGCGTTAACTTTGTATTCGAAAATTTCAAATGAAAATGGGAAGAAGGGTTGTATTTAATTGTGTTGTTTGTGTTTTATTAATTTTAGGAAGCTGTCTGCCGGAACCTGAGACAGCGGTAGATCCCTCACTTTATTTTACTTCCTACCAGATATATTACCACGAACCGGAGCAAAGGACTTCAGTGCTTGCTGTTTTTACCGCGATTGATCGTGATGGATTCAGGCAAATATTGCAAGGGAATGCTTCAGTTAACTTCCGTAGTAAAAATTTACAGTATAATCCGGACCTTACGGAGTATTCCTTATCATTTGACGATTATATTACAGATGGAACCTTTATCTATACGGATCAGAATGGAAGGAAATTCTCAAATTCCATAAGCAATAAGTTAATTGGATTTCCCCAGGGACTTGATACAGTTGATGTAAGGAACGACCTTGAATTTTACTGGAAAGGTGATCCTCTTGACGATGATGAGCTTGTAAGTTTACAGTTAGAAGACCCTGTATTGGGATTCAGTGAATTATTTCAGGAGCATGAGAGAGGGGCAACAAAGATCACGATTCCCAGAAATGATCTTGCCCGGTTTGGGCAGGGAACAATTGTAATGCTTTTGGCACGTGAAAAGGTTAAAAATGCAACAGAGGACCCGGGGGTTGGTGGCGGAGTAAACAGTGTATATTTTACTTCGAAGGAGGTTGTTTTTAATTAGTTCTGCCTGCAATTTTTTTTGAAATTCATTTATACAAAACCAATAATCTAATCTAATGATGAATCATGATCCCAACAGGAACTCAGATTTTTACTAAACAGTTGAGATAAAGTATGATGGGTATTTCTACCCAAATTCATGGGGGTATTTACCCGTTTATATAGTATTCGGCAACTACTATCGCTTTTTCGGGTATATAATAGAAAGGCGTTAATTATGGATACTATATTTGGCTATGTTACCTACATCTATGATGACCACACGGTAATGGTTCATCTTACGGATCAAAAAAGTATAAGCGGTTATAAATATTCCGTTGAGGAAAAAATTACAATATCCGATTGGAAATCCCTTAAGCAGTTTAAGGGTGTTTATGATATCAGGATCGCCCTGATCTACAACTTACTTCACAGGAAAGTACAGGTTGATGTTTTGGGTTTGAATGAAATCGATGGATTAGATGGTAAAATGACTATTTTACCTGATTCTGAAAAAATTGCAAGCTGATTGCTTGTCTAAATATCAAGCCCGTTTTTTACGGCATACCTTACGAGACCTGCAGTACCTTTAACATCAAGTTTTTTTGCCATATTTGCACGTATTTTTTCAACTGTACGCTCACTTAAATACACTTTATCTGCGATTTGTTTTGTGGTTTTTTCCAGGGTTATTTGTTTGAGTATATCTTTTTCCCTCTGGGTTAATTCTACTATCTGACGAAATACAGGTTTAGTTGATTTGTGAATGATTCCGGTCCGCATGATTTTAACCATGCTGTCATTATAATAAAATCCTTTGGAATGAATATCATTAATTGCTTCTTCAAGTTCCCGTGGAGAAGCGGTTTTTGTTATAAACCCATGAACTCCGATTTCAATCAAGTGATAGATGTATTTCTCATCATCAAACCCTGACATGATAAGAATCCGTGTATCAGGATACTTTTTAAGAACTTCAATACTGGTATCAAAGCCATCCATTTCAGGCATGTCCAGATCCAATAGAAGAAGGTCACAGGAGGTGTCCTTAAGTAATGATAGTACTTCCTTCCCGTTGGCAGCTCCTGTGATGGTGCTATCGGGAAAAGACTTACCTAGAAGTTTGACCAGACCGTCCCGCAATAGCTGGTGGTCATCAGCAATGATTAAGTTAATTTCCCGGATTATCACAATACAATGTGCATGATTTACTTGAAAAGGTAGTAAGGATACCGAATAAATACAATATATATTTCCGATTGATTGGATCACGGTATCAATACTTCATATATTATCAACCGACCATAAAATATCCATTTAGTTTTTCACAAAATTTTAGCTATTTTCCAGAAAAAATATTTTATGAAAAATGTAGCAATAGCATTCTGCTCGTTTCTTTTATTCATTTCCCCATTATTATCATTTGGGTACCTTCAGGATAAAGACGAAACACCAAAGGATTCAGTTGAAGCCAAAAAGAAAGAAAAGAAAAAAGACCTTCCCCTGAAAGCCGAACGTGAAATCAATTTCACAACCAATGAATCTACTTGGATGTCGCTGGATATAAGTCCGGACGGCAAAACCCTTGTGTTTGATTTACTGGGAGATCTTTATACTATGCCGGTTAGCGGTGGTAAAGCAACACAGATCACTTCAGGAATGTCGTTTGATTTGCATCCCCGGTTTAGTCCTGACGGTAAGTCTGTGGTATATATTTCTGATAAAAGTGGTGGCGAAAACCTGTGGATCATTGCACTTGACGATACCGTTAAAACGCAGGTTTCAAAAGGTAAATCCAATACATTTCAATCGGCCGAATGGACACCGGACGGACAATATATTGTAGCAAGCAAAGGGGGCGTTCTACGCCTTGGACTCCCAAAACTATGGTTATTCCATAAGGATGGTGGAGCCGGCGTTAAACTTATTAAAGAACCCGACCAATTAAAGACTGTTGAACCTGCAATTGGACCCGATGGTCGGTTAGTCTGGTTTTCACAGCGTCGGCGAGGTTGGCAGTACAATGCTCAATTCCCGCAATATCAGTTAGCAACTTATGACCGTGAAACAGGTAAGACTGAATTACAGACTTCACGTTATGGCTCTGGTTTCACACCAACACTGTCGGGCAACGGGAAATGGCTGGTGTATGGTACAAGATACGAAGACAAAACCGGGTTAATTATCAGAAACTTAATAACCGGTGATGAAAAGTGGCTTGCTTACCCGGTGCAGCATGATGAGCAGGAGTCAATTGCCACAATGGATGTTCTGCCGGGTATGACTTTTACTCCAGACAATAATTGGCTTATTGCTTCTTATGGAGGTAAGATAAATAAAATACCGATTGCTGGTGGAGATGCAGTTAATATACCCTTTGAAGTGGATGTGAAAGTTGAGTTGGGACCTGAATTGGATTTTGACTATCCCATTTCTGATGATGCTGAATTCATTGTAAGACAAATTCGTGATCCCAGGCTATCGCCTGATGGTAAAAAGCTAGCGTTTACAGCTCTGGACAGGTTGTACATTATGGATTATCCAAATGGAACCCCGGCGCGTGTTACAAAGAATGAATTTACAGAGGCATTTCCAGCATGGTCACCTGATGGGAAATGGGTTGCTTTTACTACCTGGTCCATCGAAGAGGGACATATTTATAAAGTAAATTCAGAAGGAAGGGCCAGACCTGTAAAATTGACTTCTGCTTCAGCACTTTATCAACAAATTGCATGGTCTTTCTCCAACAAGATCGTATTCATCATGGGCCCTGCCCAGAAGCAGAAAGATGCTTTTAACCCATTCACCCCGGGAACTTTGGCTGAAATTGGCTGGATTTCACCCGATGGGGGAGCTACCCATATAATTGAACGGGCCAACGGACGCCATACACCTCACTTCGTAAAATCCAATGACCGGATTTATATGTATCACGGAGAAAAAGGTTTGATTTCCATTCGTTGGGATGGCACTGATGAAAAGGCGTATGTAAAGGTGAAGGGCATTAAAACATACGGGGCCAAAGATCCCTCGAATGCATCTGTGATTATCATGGCCCCGGAAGGTGACCGGGCACTGGCGCAGGTAAATAATGATATGTATGTTGTTACAGTTCCATATGTGGGTGGAGAAACGCCTTCCATTTCGGTAGCGAAACCTGAAAGTGCAGCATTTCCTGCCCGAATGGTTACATATTATGGTGGTCAGTTTCCATCCTGGAGTGGAAATGGCAACCACGTAAATTTTAGCCTGGGAAACGCATTTTTTGACTTCGATCTGAACGAAGCCAAAGCTTATGAAGACAGTGTGAAGGCAGCAATAAAAGCTAAAAAAGAGAGTAAATCTGAGGACGGAGAGGGAGATAAAGAAGAAAATAAAGAGAAAGAGGAGAAAGATGATGATAAGGATAAGGATAAAGACGAAGGATACCAGGCTTCAGAGATAAGGGTATATGTCCAAGCGAAACGTGACATGCCAGAAGGAACGGTTTTGCTAAAAGGAGCCCGGTTGATTACGATGAAGGGAGATGAAATTATTGATTCAGGAGATATTTTGATCAAAAATAACCGGATTGTTGAAGTAGGAGCTACTGGATCCATTGAACTTCCGCGGGGAGCACAGGTGATAGATGTTACAGGAAAAACAATTCTTCCGGGGTTTGTAGATACACATTCACATATGTGGCCTTACCGGGGAGTCCATAAAAATCAGGTATGGATGTATGCTGCTAACCTGGCCTATGGTGTTACAACTACACGTGACCCACAAACAGGTACAACGGATGTGCTTACATATTCTGATCATGTACGTGCAGGCAATATGTTGGGTCCAAGGGTATATTCAACAGGCCCCGGTGTGGGATTTTGGGCAAACAACATTAAAGATCTCGACCATGCCCGCAAAGTCCTGAAACAGTACAGTGAATATTATGATACTAAAACTATCAAGATGTATCTTGTGGGAAATCGCCAGCAACGTCAATGGGTGATTATGGCTGCAAAAGAGCAAAAACTCATGCCTACCACCGAAGGAGCACTGGATATGAAAATGGATTTGACACATATCATAGATGGATATCCTGGTCATGAGCATAGTTTCCCTATTTATCCTTTGTACAAAGATTATATAAAATTCGTTGCTGAAGCCGGCACTACCTATACACCTACTTTACTGGTTTCGTATGGTGGACCATGGGCAGAAAATTATTACTATGCAACTGAGGTTGTTCATGACGATCCAAAGTTGCAGTATTTCACAGCACATGAAGAACTGGATCGAAAGTCGAGGCGGCGTGGAGGATGGTTTATGGATGAAGAACATGTGTTCCAGGATCATGCTGTGTTTGTGAAAGACCTTATTGAAGCCGGAGGCCATGCGGGTGTTGGCAGCCATGGGCAGTTACAGGGATTGGGATACCATTGGGAATTGTGGTCGTTGCAGTCGGGTGGGCTTTCGCAACACGACGCTTTGAAAGTGGCTACCATCCATGGTGCCCGTGGAATAGGGCTTGAAAATGACCTGGGATCGATAGAGAACGGGAAACTGGCCGATTTAATTATTCTGGATAAAAATCCATTGGAAAATATCCGAAATACGAACAGCATAACGATGGTTATGAAAAACGGACGGTTGTATGATGGAAACACACTCAATGAGGTATATCCTGAATTAAAAAGTGCTCCCAAATTTGAATGGCAGAAAAAAATGTCGGAAAATTTACCGGGGGTAAATAAATAAATCCAGCATAGTTAAGGGCTAAAATATCATATAGAGGAAAAACAAGATGACAAGTGCTATTGCTACCCACCTGTAGAAAGGACTGGTATTCGGAAATTCAAAACTACAAATAGGGCAGGTTTTGGAATCTGAATCAATTTCCATTGCACAGGAAGGACATTCTTTTTTCTTCATTGTAAAGTTGTGTACCTGATGGATTTTAAGTTAAATAATTAGTTAATCAAATTTAATAAAACCTCACTGAATAATTCTTTTTGACTATTTTGTGAGTTATCCGGATATTTAACAGTAATTTTTAAATAGGATAACCTGATAAGGAATGAGTATATCGGACGAACATTTCACAACTATAAAAAGAACAGTATTATGGCTTACCATATTTGCCATTGCGATGGCCTTTTTGGAAGCAATTGTTGTTGTTTACTTAAGACAGATATTCTACCCGCAGGGGTTTAGTTTTCCTTTGAATCCTCTAACTCCACGGATAATTTCTATTGAGTGGTTGAGGGAAATTGCAACCATTGTCATGCTTGTATCAGTTGGGATCATCGCCGGTAAAAATAACCTTCAGAAGTTTGCCTGGTTCCTTTTCAGTTTTGGCGTTTGGGATATTTTTTATTATGTCGGGTTAAAACTGCTTTTAGACTGGCCATCTTCTTTTTTTACCTGGGATATACTATTTCTGATTCCTGTGGTTTGGGTGGGTCCGGTTCTTGCTCCAGTCATAAATTCATTAACGATGATGCTCCTGGCGGGAGTTATTGTTTATTTGCAGTGGAGAGAACATGATTTCAGAATCAACTTTACTGAATGGGTATTAATGATTTCAGGTGCTATTGCCATTTTTATAACTTTCATCTGGGATTACTCAAGGATCATTATCAGTAATGGATTTATTTCAGATTTCTGGAGGTTGGCAGAAAATGAGCATTTACAGAAGATAATTTCAGAGTATCAGCCCGATTATTACAATTGGTACTTGTTTGCATTCGGGGAAATGTTGGTGATTTTGGCTATTGGATTAATACTCAAACGTGTAAAGAAAAAATTGGTTTTGTAGAATTAGGACTAATGAGCAACAAATTATTTGAAGATAAACGGTACAAAGGGTTAAACTATTCTGAAACCAAACTGGAAAATGGTGATTATGAAAATTGCAGTTTTGTCAATTGTAATTTCTCCAGTTCTGATTTGTCAGGTATAAACTTCATGGAGTGCCATTTTGAGAATTGCGATCTGAGTTTGGTGAATGTCTCAAATACAGCACTTAAAGATGTGAAGTTCAAAGGATGTAAAATGCTGGGCTTGCATTTTGAAAAATGTAACAAGTTTTTATTTGCTGTGGGATTTGAAGGTTGCCAGTTGAATTTATCAATTTTTTACCAGCAATCATTAAAGGGTACAGTTTTTAAAGGCTGCAGCCTTCAGGAAGTAGATTTTGCAGAATCGGACCTGACAGGCTCGATATTTGATAAATGTGACCTTGGCAGGGCAATATTTGAAAATTCAATTTTGGAAAAAGCTGACTTCAGGTCCTCATTCAATTTCATAATTGATCCTGACAATAACCGGATTAAAAAGGCAAAATTCTCTATAGTGGGAGCTGTTGGGTTACTGGCAAAGTACGGTATTGAAATTGAGTAATATTTGCCTAATTTATCCTTATCTAGTCCTCCCATAATTTAAACTTCCCTTTCCCACTGATCCTGTAAGCAAAAGGCTTACGTGTCGTTCTGGATTTTTGTTTTATATCGTCCCACTTGTTGAATATTCTCAATACCATTTCCCAGAATGGATATCCCTTTTTGGGTGATTTGAAAAAGAACATACCTAGTCCATGCTTTTTATAAAGTTCCCTCTCGTGCCTTGTTGTCTGAATATCAAAATCTTGCGTAATCACAACCCCTTCAGAGCCAACCTCAGGTATCCAATCCACATCTGGTGTACTTCGGGGGATCGTAAGCACTTCAAATTGATATTTTTCTTTCGTATTCAAGTGTTCTTGGAATATTGCCATCCCTTCGGCGATTACATTGCCTCCTAAATTTTCATCAATATAAATCTTGGTGGTCACGCAGCCTCTTTACTACAGTAGTCAATTGCGTCTTCTACCGCTGCAACGCTTATTCTGAAGGTTTTTGCAATAAATGGGATTGGTTCATCTGCCAGAGACATTCCATATATTACTCTTGGTAAAATTCTTGTTCCTTCAATTGTTGGGTGTCCGAATTGGTATTTTGGATCAACTACAATATTTCTTTTTTTACCAAGGGGCCAAAGTCTGGAGGCCATATCATCTTCTTTTTGGAAATCAAGCTTTTTCATGAAATTCACAAGGTATTGGATATTGAATTGCCCTGAAAAATCAAGGTTTACAATTTCATCTTTATTTTTTTTGAATAGTATTTTCTTACCGGCAATCCGAATCGAATTCAATAACTCTGATGTTGCAAAAGGGAACGCTGTGCCATAATTATTGGAAAGTATCTCGTGAGCTTTCAATATCTCTTGGGTCTGAATCTTAGCTTCACGAAGTTGAAAGAAAGTGTAAAATTCAACCAGAGTATGAAAGCTCACTGCCTTAGATTTTCCATCAGTCCAGGAGTATCGCTTACCAAGACCTTTAGCCAGTCGATTATCCCAATATTCGCTAAGTAAACGCTGAACCTTGTAGTATTTTAGATTCAGGATCTTGGCAAGATCCGGTACCGTGTATATCCCGTATCCAAGCATCGGCTTATTTTCGAAATTCATTTTTTTGGTGTATATTAAATTTACTATTTATTTTAGTATTACACTAATTATTTTAGCAATACATTTTTTTACATTGGTTCTTCTTCAGGCGGCTCTTCTTCAATATCCCGTCTATGACTGCTCTCTATTCCGAGTTCAGCTTTTGTAAGCTGATGAGGTGGTTTAAAAATTCCCTTATCGGTTATCATTAAACAAGGAAATTTCTTATCCGGAGTATCATCCAACCATATATCTTTAGGTATTAAATACCAAATTCCATCAGGAGCCTTTATGTAGTCATGTGTACTCTCATATTCTGTCCAATCTACTAAATCTTGCCGCTTCATTTTCACACTTTTAATGTTTCAACTATTTTGCTTTTGGCTCCTCTTCCGGTATCTCTTCTCCAATATCCTGATCAGGTGGTTCTGCATTCTCAATTTCACTTATTAATTCTAGTATTTCCTTCTTTATTTTATAATGGGTTTCTGGTACCAAGCCAATTGTTTCTGCAATTGATAATGTTCTGATTGAAGTTTATCTCTGTCAAAAAACAGTAAAAACAAAAACCCAAAAATGGCAGCTGGTACTGGAGATATAATCAATATAGTTAACCATGTTGGAGTTTCATTTACAAAGGTTAAAACCAAAAGACCGGGTATTGTAATTATTGCACAAAGCCAAAGAATAGGATTTAGCGCACTTTTTACAGAGAGTTTCCCTCCCATCTCTACTATCTTCGCTGCAAAATTTCCCCTCCCAATCATACAGCTGTACTATCGGCTATGGCAATTATCCAGTCCATTTGTCCTTCGGTTTATGCGTCTTATTATTATCATTTTTACTTTTTTCACATTCATTTAAACTTCCGGCTCCGCACTAGGGGGGGCTATCGGAAGATCGGTATCCGGCGGTTCTGCATTCTCAATTTCTGTTATCAACTCCAGTATTTCCTTCTTTACTTTCGAATAAGTATCCGGTATCAGGCCAACGGTTTTTTTTATTTGGTCAAAAGTTATTATTTGGATTTCATTAATTTCAATTTTTACCTGCTGCTTTTGAGGAATCGAATCTGTAAGAATTGACAGAAAGTCTTTTGCACAATCTCCCATCCTTTCAAATTCTTTAGCTTTATGGTATTCAATAAGTGCCTCTTGCATCGAATCAATTGCAATTACATAACCTCTAGGTGTTTTGTAGCCAGCATTTGTGTAAGCAAAGGACAACTCAATATTTCCTCTTATTAAATGAAAATCTACTTCCTGTTCAGCTTTAATTTTGTTGATAGTATTATCAAAAACCTCCTTTTGATTCTCCAACTTCTTATTAATTCGTACTACCATCCACCAAAAGTTTATCCCCAATAGTGCTATAGCTACCAGGGTAAAAGCAGCAAGTATTCCAATTAGAGTCCTGTTTATTAGATCGGAAGTATGAGTCTGGCTAGCCAACAACTCTTTATAAAACTCTACCTGCTTATCGGCTGGTATGGCATTTACCACCGCTTTTAAAGTATCTGCAACTGCCGTGGAATCTACTATGGTAATTAGATCCAGCATTTTTTTGAACAAAATAGACGTTTTTTTAATATTTTGTTACAAAATTCCTTCTACCTGCCTCACTTACTACCATCGTGTGGCACTTACAAAGTCAAATAAGCGCCATTGTAGGCAGTATAGGCCGTTTTTACCAGTGGAACCGGAGGGAGTCGAACCCTCGTCCAGCTAAGGAAGCAAAATGATTTCTACATGCTTAGTCAAGCCTTAATTTTCGTGCCGGGGCAGGTGACTGACAAACCAACTTTCGGCCTTATTCACGCTAAATTTCGCCATACCGTCATGAAACCCGATCTGACTAGTCCTGCAGGATGATGCCTCAATTTCAAACCCGGCAGGGCGAAGGGTCTGAGAGACACATTGCTATCTAATTCTTAATTAGGCAGCAAGGGCGTAGTTATTTTCGCCAATTATAAAGTTGAAAGTTTTATTTACAGGTAATACTCACAACACCCGGCATGCTACCACTCAACGTTCACCTACTGTCAAATCCAGTCGGCCCCATTTAAGAGTAACTTAATTAATACCACAAAAATAGTGCTATTCACCAGTATATGTCAGAATGACATCTGAATATTTTCTTTAAAATTAGAATCCATCTACCCATCAATGTAAAAATATCCCGGCTACTCCTTAGATTGCAGATGTCAAATACATTTTATAAAATGTATTACGAGTGAGAATACTTAATGTTCACTCTCACTCTCCTACAACTTAAGAATGGGAGCTAAAAATCTTATAATACACCTCCTACTGCTCACATAATTGATAAAGGTAAATCCAAACTCTCCATCTTCATCATCTCACTGATTTAGTATCCAGTGAAAATGATTTTTCTGCGTGAAAATGATAGCCCTCCCATATCATTCCCCAACTGTGTTTAATTTACTCCGAATATGCCGGAAAACTTCTTAAAAAAAATGTTAATAAAGCCTGTACCGTTTTTTGGCGGCCACCTACAAATATCTCCTCGTCAATGGTAAAGCTGATGTTTATCTCATCACCGTCTATTACTACGGTCATTATCACACCATCGTCCCGGGTAAGCTGATCAGATTTGCCATCTACAAATTGCCATGTTCCGGATTCAGGCCAGGCCTGCCGTCCGTTAACAGACTGATAGCTTCCATCTTTGATTTCAATTTGAAACCCTTCGTAATCGCCCGTAATTTCTATACCGTCACGCACGATGCTGCTGGGTTCCCATACATTGGCAGTGAGTTTGGAAACCACTTCATCACGTGCTTGCAAGAGTATTTCTTCTTCGGTCAAACCCGGCCCCGGCTCCTCGTTATTGCAGGAACCAAGGACCAAAACGATCATGCTGAAAATCAACAATAAATAATTATAATTTTTCATATCCTTTATTCTTTAAAGTTTACTGAACCTGTCCCTTAACACCTGGTCTCCTGTCTTGATCAGCAGGTAGTAGGTACCCGATGCAAGACGTGAAACATCCAGCTCCAGTACCTTTTTATTTAAATTCCTGATCATTTTTTCCCTTATCAGAATGCTGCCATTGGAATTGATGACATATACTTCGGAATCCACCCTGTTATTAAGGTTTGAAATCTCAATGTTTAATAACCGGTGGACAGGGTTTGGGAACAGGGATGTAGAAATCCGTGCAGCCATATCTACCTGTGTCAACAACGCGTTGTACGATTCACTCACTCCCGTACATCCGTCAATGCTCACTTCAACAACATAGTCCCCGGCTTGTTCTACAGTATATTGTTGTGCCACAGCCCCGTCAATCTGTGATCCGTTGACGTACCACTGGTTACCAATTACATAATTGGATTCAAGTGTCAGTACAGCGGTCCCATCCGTAAATAAGGATATTTCCGGTGCGGGATTGACACAAAAAGTGACCGAAACCGGATCTGCAGCGTTGTATCCGTCATTTCCCGGTTGGGATGCTGAAACCGTCACACTGCCTTCACCTGTAAGGGCCAGTACATTATCAGCGATGGTTGCCAGGCCGTTTGTTATTTCGAATGTAACCGCCAATCCGGAAGAAGCGGTAGCCTCTAACAGGAATGACCCCGCTTCCAAAACCTGGTCTTCAATTGGATTGAAGGTTATGGTCTGGTCTTGCATTTCAGATACATCATTGATCGTAATCGTAAATTCCTGCCCGAACGTACCACCATTACCATCGTTGGTTTGCACCCGAATCGAATAGCTGCTTTTAGTCTCGAAATCAAAAACTTCAGCAGATTGCAATGCATCCCCAACAATGGTAAATGAAGCATTATCGGTATCACCTGCTCCGCTTACCAGGCTGTAAGTGTACACCTCACCTGTGTTTTCATCTGTTGTGGAAAGTGTGCCTACTACCGCATTTATATCATTGTTTTCATCTATTGTGTTTTGAGAAAGTGAAATACCTGTTGGGACACTATTTGCAATAGTAACCGTCACTACCCAGTCCTGGGTCGTTACTCCATCTTCCGCTGTAATGGTATAGGTCACGGGACTGGAGAAATCATTGGCGGTAACACCGCTGGTTTGCGCCACAGCATTTACCTGGGCTTTTGCCCCGGACGACAGCGTAAATGTGGATACAAGTGCAGTCACATCCGTACCAAAAGCCACTTCAATATCCACT
>CAZONK010000075.1:0-14587 GCA_964581095.1 uncultured Roseivirgaceae bacterium | reverse complement strand
CGCGTGCTTCGCCCGGAGCGTGGATTTATGACACGTCCGGAGGTGCAAGAAATATATGAATATCGGGCCTATGTTGATCAGGAAATGAACGAACTCTTGTCCAATAGACTATTGGATCCCTCAGTTCTGGATCTGGTGGAACTTGGCCTGAACCATGAACAGCAACACCAGGAATTACTGATTACTGATATAAAGTATATCCTGGGGCACAACCCGATGTTTCCGGTTTATTTACCCAAAAAAACGGAATCAAAAGAAGACATTCATTTTGAAATTGAATGGTTGCCTGTTGAGGAAGGAGTATATGAAATTGGCCATAAAGGAGTGGAATTCTGTTATGACAATGAACTGGGAGTACACAAGCAATATTTACAGCCTTTTAAAGCAATGAACAGGCTTGTCACCAATGGCGAATATCTTGAGTTTATAGTGGATGGTGGCTACGATCAATTTCAGTGGTGGCTGTCCGAAGCCTGGGACTGGGTAAATCAACAGAAAACCAAAGCCCCCTTGTATTGGCATTTTATTGACGGTGAATGGAAACACTATAGATTATCCGGATTGGGGAAAGTGGATCTTAATGCCCCTGTTACACACATAAGCTATTTTGAAGCTGATGCCTTTGCACGCTGGAAAGGATTGAGGTTGCTCACTGAATTTGAATGGGAAGTTCTTGCCGGTAAATATGGGAACCTTTCGAAAGCCGGCTTTGTTGATGATGAAAATTTTCACCCTGGTATGTATGAGGGTCCTGACAATCAATTGTTTGGTTATACATGGGAGTGGACGCAAAGCGCTTACCTTCCTTACCCGGGTTTTAAGATTGCCGAAGGTGCTGTTGGGGAGTATAATGGTAAATTTATGATCAATCAAATGGTATTACGAGGTGGTTCTTGTGCAACATCAATGGATCATTTCCGGACAACATATCGTAATTTTTTTCACCCGCATTTACGCTGGCAGTTTACGGGTATCCGGCTGGCAGATGAACTTTAAATCCGATTTTTCTACGATTTTAATAAATTCATGCCTCTATCACAATCGCTATCCACAAATGCATCGCCTGAGTTAACAGATTTTGAGCAGGATGTTATTACCGGGCTATCCTCTTCACCAAAATATATTAATTCGAAATATTTTTATGATGAAACCGGGGATAAGTTGTTTCAGCAGATCATGGAGCTGGATGAATATTATCTCACACGGGCAGAGTATGAAATATTCAATACGCACAAATCAGCGTTAGTGAAGCAGTTTATCAGAGGTGGATTAGGATTTCAACTTGTAGAGCTTGGTGCGGGTGATGGATACAAGACCAAGGTTTTGTTAAAAAATTTGAGAAAAAACAATTCTCGTTTTAAATATATGCCGGTAGATATTTCACAACATGCCCTTGATGGTATATTAAGTGACTTTTCAAAATCATTGCCAGGATTGGATAGTGAAGGGGTTTGTGATGATTATTTTGGTGCGCTACGAAAAATAAACGAAAACAACCTGAGGAAAATTGTGCTGTTTCTGGGCTCTAACATAGGCAATTTTTTACCTGAAGTAGCTGTCGATTTTCTTTCGGAAATGAAGGCCAATATGAAGCCAGAAGATAGTGTACTTATTGGATTCGATTTAAAAAAAGACCCGAAAATAATTAAAAAAGCATATAACGATTCAGAAGGAGTGACGGAAGCCTTTAATTTAAACTTATTAACCCGGATTAACCGTGAGCTCGGGGGGAATTTTAATACTGATAATTTTGAACACGCTCCGGAATATATTCAGGAGACCGGGGCTGCCCGGAGTTTTATTCGCAGCAGAATCCGTCAGGATGTAACCATAGATAAAATTAATCAAACATTTTCGTTTGATGAAGGAGAACGGATCTATACAGAGGTATCTCAAAAGTACTCCATCGAGGAGATTGAAGACCTTGCTTATAAATCCGGATTTGAAGTAGTGGACCATTATTTTGATAAGAAAAAGTACTTTGTAGATACGTTGTGGAAACCAACTGATTAGAAATTTTCAACAATATTAAAATTAGTTTAAGTCCTCTCCTTTCAACCCAAACACCTGGTAAACCTGTACTTTTTCATCCTTTCCTTTAACCTTCACTTTCTCCCAGCACTTGGATTCAATCAGGTCCTTCGTTTTGTCATAAATGGATTCGCTGACTAAAATAGCATTGGGGTGCCCTCGAGTCAAAGACTCAATTCTCTTGGCAGTATTTACGGCATCACCGGTGATGGAGTATTCCATTCTGTCATCCGAACCTAAATTTCCCGCCACCACGGCACCATAATTTAACCCAATGCCTACATAAATTTCTGAACCAATTTTTTTTGCCATTTTCTTGTTAAGGTCCTTCAGCCTATCAATCATGGCAATCGCACATTTAACTGCCTTTTCTTCACTATCAGCTACAGGAAGTGGTGCTCCAAATGTCACAAAAATTTCATCTCCTACAAATTGATTGATCACTCCTTTATGGTCCCTGATAACACCGGACATAGCGGTGTAATAACTGTTCAACAGGACAACAACTTCTTTTGGGGTTATTTTTTCGCTTATGGGGGTAAAATTCCGGATGTCGCAGAACAACAAAGCGATATTGAGCTGCTCGCCAGCAAATATTGATTCTGTTTTTTCCCTGAGGGCTTTTCTTACAACAGGCTCAGGCACGAACTTTACGAACAAATTTAAGGTCTTCTTTTGCTCCTTGTTCAGATCTGAGAGTTGTTTGTTTATATTTTCAACCTGTTCAAATCTTTTTCTTTCAGTCTCAAACAAACGGGCATTTTGAATAGCAATAGCCGCTTGGGTAGCCACAAGTGAAATCAGATCGGCATCTTCCTCTTTAAAAACATTAAAGTCCCCACTTTCAACATTCAGTACACCAACAAGTTCTTCATTTACGATTAAAGGAATAGCCACCTGGCTTCGGGGTTTGGATAATCCGGGCAGTTTTATCACTATTTCTTGTTCAATATCTTCAAAATTTACTTCACCAGAGGAAGCATACATTAATCGCTGGCTGAGATTACCGAACCGCAGTAGTTTTTTGCTTTTTGCCACCATGCCAATGACCCCAATACCAATCTGTACCTTTGCACCAAGCCCCGGATCATTATATCCGTATCCGGCAAAGACAGTGAGGAGCCTGCTGTCAGGTTCCGCAAGCAGGATCATCGAGTATTTGTAGTTGAAATATTTGTCCAACAGGGATAGTATTGTGTCCAATGTGCGATTCAGATCAAGGGAACTACTGATTTGTCCGGAAATTTCTTTCAGGATTGCAGACTCACGATGCTTGCGCTCAAGTTTCTGACTAAGTTTTTCAACTTCAGAGTCTTTGGTTTTAGGCTTAGCCATTGGGCGGGTACAAAACCACTTTGTATCTAAAAAGTAATTTTTTCAACAGCGGTAATTTTGAAAATTCTTGCACTTTGCAATTTGAACACATCAGTCATTCCCGTCATTGAGGCTATGGCCTCAAGTTGTGCAGCCATTTCATCAAAGGTTTCGCCTTCTGTTTCTGCCCGCTCATATTCCGCGTCCATTTTCCACATGCCAAAATCCTCCGGGCTAATGATACTGACGCATGCAAATGGATTCTCAGAAATATTTCGAATGGTTTTGTTAAAAAACTGGTGTGACAATGCTACGTGTTCGTCATCCACGTAATAAACCTGGGAAATATAGGTGCAATTTGGTACGCCTTCTTTGTTGCAAGTGACAATGGCAGAAGGAACCGTTCCCTGCATACCAATGCGCATTTCATCAGTTATCATAACTAGCTTTCCTTAAGTTTTTCGCCTGCACCCTTTTTGGGTGTTTGTTCATACACCTCATCCAGCTCCATCTCTACAACGATAGCCGGATCATGAGGCCAACTTAATAGCGCATCATCCGGAAGACCCATTTTTACAATTACACTGCCAAATAAATCAAGATAGTTAGTAACATTTTCCATTTCAGAACTGTCGGCTTCATAATGACGAATGCACCTGCCTTTAATTTGAAGGCAACGGTAATTTAACGGATGGACCATTGTTAATGCAATAAAGCCATTTTCATCCAGGTTGCTAATCGTTTTACCAGTTTTTTCCTTACCAAGATAAAATTTAAAAATATTGTCTTCTGAAAGGGCAGTTCCTACTACTCGGCTGTAGTCGGGTATTAAGTTAGAATCCCTTGTCCCCAGCGACATGGCGAGGGGTACATCAAAATACTGTATTACTGTTTCTAAACTTACAGACATGAATTATATCTTAAAAAAAGTCGCTTCATTACATGGTTAAACAGATAAATCTGTCCTTGAAGGTAACATTTATTACAGTGTGTACAAGCTGATTATTGTAAAATCCCGTTGACGATACCGGATGGGGGCCGGATTTGCTTGCAAAAATCCCTTTTGATATTCTTTCATTCGAATCAAACCTGGATCAGGCTTTAAGCTTTGTTACGTTTTGTGAATGCTTTCTAAGCCTCAAAAAGTGATCTTGGTAAACCTATTGCCTTATAATGGAGCTTAAAGTGCCAATTTTTATTTCCCTGTGGTCAGGAACAGGAATGGTTATAGTAGAATCTAAAGTCTTGAGTTGCATGATAATGTGACTCTCTTTCTGACGGACTTTTTCATAGCCATTTTCAATAAGAATTTTGCAAATTTCCTTTCCAGACCAGATTTTTAGCTTACCCAATAGGAACTTCTAGTCGTGTAACAAAAACTTCCTCATGTAATCTTTGGTGGATTTCCGTCTGGGATGCATGTAAAAAGAATAGTCCGATTGCTTCCTTAAGGTTGGCTGAAGCTTCTTCAACATTCTTTCCCTGACTTGCTATATCGAACTCTGGGCATAAAGATACATACCCATCTCCTTCTTTCTCAATCACTGCTGTAAATTGGAAATTTTTACTCATTTGCCAAATTTACATAATCAACTTTGATAATTAGTTTTCGGTTCAATCTATTTAATTGATTAAGGAGGGTAAATAGTAATGTCTTTAGCTTTGGAAGGTGATTGAATTTAGTTGCCTTTGGTTTACTAACCAATACTTAATAAACTCTTGAAAATGCTTTGGTTTAGGTACTGGAAAGATGCCTGGCCTTTGGTTACACTGAGTTGTCTTAAACTTTTCCCAAACTTTGACCAAGGAAAACTTCCTTTCTCTTGGCGAATCTTATAAGCTATCAAAAAAGTAAATTGATAATTCATTAAGTATGATTTGTGAAGTTGACTATCATACAATGATTGAGCAGAGTTTCTTAAATGCTGACAATAAGAAACAATATTCTGAAATGATAGATATACGAAGAGAGATTTTAATGGCGTGACAGTCGTGTCATAAATCTTAAATCCCTTTTTTGTTTTCCCAAGCGGCAATATATTTCTGAATAAATATTTGCAAGGTTTCTTAGATTATCATTCTTCATTACATTTGCAGCACTAATCTTTTTTGCCCAGGTGCTGGAACTGGTAGACAGGCATGGTTGAGGGCCATGTGTCCTATGGGCGTGCGGGTTCGACTCCCGCTCTGGGCACTTTAGATTTAGAATTAAACGATCTATTCACCACGCCCTATGTCCTGCAGAGGTTATGCCTAAAAAGAAGAAACCAAAGCAATCTAAAACCTTTTCACCACGGGGATACCTGAGAAAAGGGAATGCCCGTAAGCTCCCTATCCATGAGTGTTGGATTCCTGAAAACTGGGAAGAAATAAAAAAAATTCCAGTGATTGTAGCTAGAAAACATTCAAACGGCAATATCACCTTTGCAAATTTCCTGATAGACCTGCTATGTACCGGTGTGAAGGATGCATTGTATGCAGTGAACATCCCTGAAGATGAATATCAAGAAATTGTTCACAAGTATATTGAATTGGATTTGAATATGAAGATTTGCGCATATCAACTGGCCCACAATATCATCTTTGGAGCTGTGGCTTATGCCGAGGAATTTCACATTGAGCCACACAATGACTTTTTAATTGCCGAAATGATTCTGGAAGATGACGATGATCTCATACCCATTATGGAAATTCCCCTTGGACGAAATGATAAACCGTTCCTTATTCTTCATCCCGAAGATCCACGGAATAATTATTATTTGCGCCAGTTAGAGAAATATGCCAGAACCGGGAATTTCACAGTTGTGGATGGTGATTTATTTGAAGATGGTATTATTGATGAGTTCGATGATGATGAAGATTATGAATTTTCCCTGGAGAACTGGGATAGTAGCGAATGGGAAGATTTTTTGAAAACGAATGATACGGATGAACTCACTACCTATGACGACATCATCTTCTATATATTTGAAAAGTGTATCTATGAACCGGAGATGACCAGCCGACAATTGGGAGCTGCAGGAAACACTTCTTCATATAATAGTAAGATAACCTATGAACCGCTTGATCTGGAAAAATACTCACAAGAAGAACTAGACAAGCAGACGAAGATTTATATTGAGCTGCATGATCCATTGGTAACCATCAATGAACTTCATAAGCTCATTAAAGAACTGAAAAGATGCATCCAAAAATGGCCGGATAATCCAATTTTTCACAATTATCTATTTACTGCTTATAGAATTTCCGGAAAAACACATCTTGCCCAAAGGGAGTCAGGGATAATAGTTGATAGGTTTCCCGATTATTTTTTCGGTAAGCTGTCTCATGCCCAGTTACTAATAGAAAACGGCAGAATAGAGGAAGTACCTGCAGTTTTTAACGGAAACTTTGCATTACCGGAAGCATTTCCTAACAGGGAAAACTTTCATATCTCGGAGTTTATCTCTTTCAATACAGTAATGAGTATGTATTTCTTTGAAAAAGATGACATAAACTCAGCCTACCTCTATTGTAAAATGAATGCTAGTATGGAGATTCCTGAGAATATATCATTGAGTGAACCTTTTTTCAATCAGGTGGATGAGGTTATCCTGAAAATGGTAAAATCCCTAATAGAAGATGTACGCGTTGGTAAATTATCGATGAACGAAACACTTGCACTTTTAGTGACCCAATAAATGTGCTCCAGTAAACACACCCGTCAGGTTGTAGTCGGGATCACCTGTACGATGGGTGAGGCTTTGGTTGTTCTCAAAAGGAATGAATATAAATTACCTATAGGATTAGTAATCTACTTGAGTTTGTTTTGTAAGTCAATACCGCACCTTATTTTTCATGGCAGTACAGGCAAAGTTCCCCGTTTGTTAGAGGGAGCCTTAGAAAATAATTGAGGCCGCTTGTGTTATGAGGATTGTGACAAGAACTACACTCTACTTTTTGATTGAAAAAAGGAAGGGCGGAAACCATTGATGGAGTAGTATGCAGGTCATGGCAGCGATCGCAATAATTACTGGAACCTCCATTAAGGGTTTGGTGGATCCAGGTTACACTAACCGGATGATCATCTGACAAATCTGTACCAATTTTTGCAGTACCATCAATAAATGAATTTCCACTATTATTGCCGTATTTATCCAGCGCCACGGTACCATCATGGCAACTCAAACATAGTCTTGAATTAGTATTTGGTTGCTCGATGGTTCCATCGATTGTGGAACTACCATATATGGTATAAATGGCTGTTGAAAGTCCATGGTTCCAAAGCGGAGAGTCAACAAGCGTATTATCTGCGTTATGCGGGGTATGACAAACTTCACAGATTTCAACGGACGTAAACCAAGTGTTACCGGTCGTAAAATCATGTTTTGATCCAATAATGGTCTGGCCCTGGAGAGTTATTACCGGAACTAATAAAAAAAACAAAAAAAGAATCTTAGATCGATCTAAATTTTGATACATAATCAGCTCTTTATCAGAATAATATACTCAAATATAAGGTTGGATTTCCATGAATACAAATGGCTCTGCGACTATTTTATTATGGAAGAAAGTAGTGTACGAAATCAATTTATAATTGATTTCTCCGAAGCTATTAACCCACTTCACGGTTACTCAATAGAGGACCTTGAAGCTTGTATATTTTTGACCAGTCATAGTATCAAGATTGAAAGGTCAGTTTGCCCGGCTATTAAAGAAGCAAGGGCCCTTTCAAAAGGCGGTAAGCAGGCCTGACAGGTGACCTTATTTGGGGTCATTTTGAAATTACTTCCGTGACTTCCAGGCAGCAACAATTGCTTTTTCTCTCGCCATGAGTGACCCGCTACCTGAGACCATCTTTGTTCGGCGCTCTTCGGAAACAGCATCGGATTGCCACCATTCTACAATATCGCTCGAACTCTTAGCCAGAGGGGTAAATGTCAGCCCGTTTTTGACTGCCAGCTGGTTATTTACCCGCGCCGAACCAAAATTGTCACCTGTAGGCATAATCCATGGGATTGCATCCAGAACCTTGTGTTCTTTTAAAAATTTGTAGTCTGGGACTGATACAAAAGAAGCTGCAGAACTGAATGCTGCGTGTACTCCATAAACAAATGCATGCATTCCGGTAGGGGAGGCCGGTCCAACTGCATTAAAAACTCCACTCTTTTGTTCTTCTATCAAACGGATCATCCATCCAGCCACATCCCTTACATCAATGTATTGCACAGGATCATCACTTTTGCCCGGTACCATTACTTCTCCGCCAAGGCTGAGTCGAACAGGCCAATAGGTAAACCGGTCGGACCAGTCTGCCGGCCCCATCATATAGGTTGGACGCACGATGATCGTTCTTTCAACACCAAACGCGCTTCTGGCTTCAATCTCGGAGTTTGCCTTCATGACACCATACCCATACTCCATTGCCTGAATTTCATTGATCCCTTCAGGCACTTTTAAAACGGGTCGTTTGTCTTCGTGTATATCCGCATCAAGGTAGGGATAGAAAACTCCAGTGGATGAAGTGTAGAGGTACACGCCAACATTTTCCTGAAGGAGTTGAGCAGTGTCACGGGTCCATTGGGTCCGCCTTCCGGAATTATCTATAACCGCATCCCATGTTCGTCCCTTTAAAGCCTCAAGGTTATTCTCCCTGTCACCTGTCAGATGTTCTACGTCCTTAAAGAAATTTTTGTGAATTGTAGGTTGAGTACGACCCCTGGTGAAAATTGAGATGGTATGGCCACGGCCCATTGCATAGGCGATTTGGTGGGGCCCAAGAAAACTGGTGCCTCCCAGAATCAGGATCTTTAAGGGCTGAAGTTTCTTTTTCCCAGACCTCGAGACGTTTGGTAATAGTGAGTTTCCTGAAGATAGAAATGGGTGTCCCAATAAAGACATCACTGTCCCTGCTTTGATACCACTGGATAGGAACGAACGTCTGCTTTTCAAAGTTCTTGGAGATGTTATCATAGCTATCCAAGTTACGAATTTTCGATTATTTAAAAAGAATGAAATTTGTAAAGAAATGATTGATTTTTTAGTAGTTCATTACCCTAGGTTTTTAAAAGGGAAAAAATCACAAAAAGGGTATAGGCAATACTGCAGCTTAAAAAAACCCATCCTGTCGTTTTCCTTTTTATGGTTTTCAGAAACAAATAGATGCCGGATAGTGAAAAGATTATCAGTGCAATGCCTGATAAATCCATCATCAAAATGTACAAATCGTAAACCAACCCGCCACCATATTTTTCCAGCCTGTGAAAAGTGACCAAAGTTTGGTGCAAGTTCTCTTGCGTGTGTGTAATTTTTACGCTTTTATGATCAGATGAAACAATAGCGCTGAATGTATGCCCGGGCCTGATATATTGGATAGAAATGCTGCCATCATCATTATTTCGTGCATGTTTCCGTTGGCCGTGAATATCGAATTGCTTTTGTATATGCACCGGGAGATTTTCTATGGAAATGTTATTGGGTATTGATAGTTCATGTTCAGAGGTAGAAACAACCGGTTCCTCATCCTCAAATAATTCATAGTGCACCATGAAAAATCCGGTAATGAAGTACATCAATAGAAATCCCATAACAAGGAATGCAGAATACAAATGTATCTTCCGGAATATTTCGTAGTATTTTATCCGACCAGCCATATATACACCATTAGAGAATATGAAAATGTAAGAAATCCACCGATAATAACCAGTCCTGTTCTTAATTCCTTTTTTCTATTAACAAACAGGTAGATACCGCTGACGATGGCAAGAATTAAATAGATGACAGTAAAATTCAGGTAATATTGCCAGCTGTTTATTACCATATTTGCCCGGGGTACCTTTTCACCAAGGAAGTGCATAGATTGAAGGACACTCAAAAACCCCTTGGACCTGCGTTTTACAACTAACTGACCTGTAGTTATATTGGCATCAATCCTGTGTTCAGATCCAAAATGCTCAATACTGAAACGAAATCGTGATTCTTTCCTGTTTTGGGTCCACCAGGGACACCAGCCAATCAAACCAAGGGAATCCCGAATGGATTCCGCCAGGATCTGGTTATCACCCGAGTCCTCAATTTCAATTTGATTTTTCGTTTCGGTCCAGTCCTGATTTTCACGGAAAAGTTTAAAATCATGGTTGATATACAACGTGCTTATCCCGAAAATGAACAAGTAAGGGAGAAAAATCAGCCCTCCATAAATATGAATTTCACGAAGAATTTTTTTCATAAAGAAAATCGAAATATTGAATCCACAAGTTCTCTATAATATAGGATATAATTCTCAAAATAAACCTCTTATTTAGTTTGCCGAACCAGTTGCCAGGGCGAGCATTAGCCATGCCCCGTGCAATAGCCACTGCTCCGACCAGCGCCATCGTTGAGATATGTCGTCATTGTAGGGCAAAGGCATGAATGCAATATCATTTTCATTTACAAATCCAGCGGTTATTCCATTGCAAACTCCTCCCGGGTAGTTCAGGCTTTCATCTCCTTCACGATAATCCGGGTTGTTCCTACCCATACCCTCCAGCATACTTACATCATAAGGATTCAGCCCTAGAACCCAGTTCATTTGATCTGTTGCGTAGGACGCCGCTGCATTTTTTTGTGTTTCATCGAGATAAGGCAAAGCCAGATTGAAACCGGTAGCAAGCGAACTCAATCGTGCATTTTCCCCTTGCCACCAGTATCCGGATTCATTTTTATGCGGTATAAAAAATGCTCCTCTTTTATCGGAACTATCAATTTCCTTAATGTATTGCCGGGGATAACCAAACGGGTTATTTACTTCGCTAGTAATTGCAAGTTCAAAATCCACCGACAGTTTAATTGCATTAATAGCTATTTCCCTAAAGTTATCTTTTTTTTCAACCTCAAGATATTGCGCCAAAGCTACTAAAGGTAATCCTGCCTCGGCTCCATGAAAATAAGGTCTCTCTCCAGTATCATCAGCTTTCCACCAACCTGTATATGTACCATCTCGGGTGAGCCGATTGGTAAGTTTCTCCATTCGTTTTCGAGAGTCTTCAAGATATGAGGGTTCATTTGTGGCAACGAAAAGCTCTGTTGCAGCCATAAGTGCACAATAGTCGTCAATTATATTTTCGTGGCCATCATCAGCATATTGTAAATTATGATCAAGTAAATGTGCATAACCTTTTACTGCAGTGTTGAGATAAGTATTGGAATTAAATTCTCCACCTAGTCCGATATGTGCGGCCCTGGCAAGGGCGGCAATCGCTAATCCGCCACCTTCTCGAAATCCTGCCTGGTAATCATCTCCTTTTTCACCATGCTGTCCACTGTACGAACATATCTCCCTCTGCTCCGTTTCCCAGCTCCATTTGGCAAATATGGTTAAATAAAAGTAGCCATCAGGATCCTGCATCCTCGTTAAAAAGTCTGCGCCGTATGCTGCTTCAGTAAGTAGTTGTTCAGAAGTGACATTATCAGCCTTTGATATACTTTCCGCTGATTTCATGAGCCCCCAGACCAACAAGGGTGTTTGTTGTGGGTTCATGTAATTTGTAAAACACAAATGGCTAAGATATTTTCCTTTTTCACCCGACGCATCGTACCACCCACCCCTGACGTCCACCAGGTCTTTACGGTCTCCAAAGAATGGTATTTGCGCGTCTTTTGCATCGTATGTGTCAACACATTTCTCATGTTCAAATCCTTCAATTATTTTCGAAATACATTGTGTTGCATACCCACTCTCAGATATCGGAAACCATTCGCTTGAAATTTCTTCATTAAGATTTGCAACAACACGAAACTGGCCGGTAAGTTGAAGGTCAGTAAATATTCCTGCATACGCTTTACCGGTGTGCCATTGATCAACAGTTCCACCTTTTTCAAATTGTCCTTTGAATACAACTTCACCCTGCTTGTTAACCAATTCAAAATCTCCGGGCACCCTATCAGAATGGGTCTGTAAAATAACTTTTTTTGGCCCATGTGATGAATAACCCAGATGATTTATCAGTAGTTGAGTTTGCTCAGATGGTCTAAATGTATTTGTGAACAGCAGAGGAATGAGGAGAAACAGTTTAGTCAGATGTATGCTCATAATCGAAATATCGAAATATCTAAATAAATAAAACCACAAATTACTTTGTTATAATCCGTGTTAAACCCAGATCAAATGTAATTCACAAAGTCTGGATTTCAACGAATTTTTCTCCAGATGTTATCCTTAAAAGAATAGTTTAAAGGCGGCGAGACCTGAAGAAACTATAATAAAAATTCTGTATGGTTTCTCGGGGATTAATTTTACAAGTTTGATACCAAGGAAAGCCCCAACTGCAATTACCGGCAGCATGGTAAGGCCCAGTGCAAAGGTATCCAAGTTTATTGTATGCCAGATTGTAATGTGGAATGGCACTTTAAAGAGGTTCACAAGTAGAAAAAACCATGCGATGGTACCAATGAAATTATTCTTTTTAAGATTCAGTGCTAAAAAATAGATTGACATAACCGGGCCGGCAGAATTTCCAATCATCGTAGTGAACCCCCCTAGTAAACCTGTACTGGAAGCTAAAAACCAGTTGTGAGGAATCGAACCTGATTTGCGTCGTTCATTCCACACCATGATGATTAGTCCCAAAATGATTATAACAGCCATAATGATCCCAAAAAGATCATCTTGAATAAGATCACCCACCCAAACTGCTACCAGGACCCCGGCAATTGTAGCAGGAGCAAGTTTTAAAAGCAATTTTATGCTGGCATGGCGATGGTAATAACCCACTGCAAACACATCTGCCATGATCAGGATGGGTAACAGAATTCCTGTAGAAGCCCTGGGCCCGAATATTGAAGCTAATATCGGTACCACCAGCATTCCCATCCCCGACAATCCTGTTTTGGCCATCCCAATACTCAACGCACAGAAAATAAACCATACCCATTGGGAAGTGCTGAGATCAAAAGTGAAAAGCGCATCCATTATGAATATGATAAAGGGTTATTTTACCGGATGTGTAACTGAACCGGTATAAACAGGTTTACATTGATTCCCTGCGGCTAGTTTAAATACGTTAATAACCGCTCCAAACAAGGTGCCTACTACATTTAGATCGCCCAATTCGGGATTTTCGAAACTACCTGAAATTGTCTGATCCATTAAACTGCACCCACGTTTGTCGATTACAGAAACTGTCAATCCCGGGATTGTTTGGTCCCGGAGGTTTACAGAACCAACAAAGGCTATACGACTTTTATCAGTTGTAAAAGCTACATCTTCTGAAGAAATCACTTCATCACTAAGGGACCACTTAGAATACAGATGTCTGATAATAGTTGAATCTTCAGGTGATATTTTACTAATTTTAGCGAAATCATATCCTTTTGTAACTACCGGACCAAATGGACCCAAAACAAAAAAAGCCCCCACATCGGTCAGACGGAAATTTTGACTTTTTTTGTAGTTCTTCAGGACCTCATCAAGATCAATGCCATAAATAATAAGGTCCTTGCCTTCGAGGAGGATATTTCCCGTGGCATTCCTGGCAACGGAATCCATGGTACTTCCGGAAGAAGTTATAGAAATTCTAAATAACAATTCCCCACTCATAATATCCTCTTCATAGTATGGTTTGAGAAGTGAATCTATCTGGATATTACTCATTTGATAGGCGAAATTATAAGAAGGTGTAGCTGCATTTGCATCAATATGAATTGTTGCAATATCAGTTGTCCCGTAACTACGGTCATTTACATTCAATGATAAATCAAGAAGTAAATCCTGTTTGTCAACGTTTATATGAATATTAGTTTCATCAAAATACCTTGTAAAAATGCTATCCATTTTTATTTCACCTGAAAGGGATGAAAAATTCGAAAACGAAAATGAATCAACCCGATGGTAAATAATGTCATCGAGGTTCAATTGCAGATTATCCAATGATACGGTGTCAATATCGGTGTCAATGTAGGTAATATCTGTACCTTTCAGGTTCAGGTTGCCCTCAACTAAGGAACTCATGGTGAACTCAGAACTTAGTGAAAAGGAGGCATCAAGGGTATTATCAAATGAACCATCAACAGGTAATTCGGTTCCTGTCAGTAAATTTGAGACGTTATTTAGTTTTAAATTTTCGGTAGTTACAGTTGCTTTGATTTTATAGACTGAGTCAAATTTGCTTATTTCAGCATCTATACCTGCAAATCCTTCTGAGGTTTTAATTCTTAAGTTATTAATTAATACTTCACTTCCAACTGAATCTTCATTGATTTTGATGCTACCGGAAAGTTGTTG
>CAZONK010000074.1:0-14610 GCA_964581095.1 uncultured Roseivirgaceae bacterium | reverse complement strand
GTGGTCCTTTAGTAGATATAGGTTCTTTTACAACCTGGACAAGTATCTTTTGGTTTCTTGAAAGAACCTGATTGATTTTGCCAAACTTATCAATTTCAGGCTCAAGCTTGTATTTTCCTAAATCGCTTGTCGATTTTTTGTTCGATTGAACCCGCTTTGTAAAGTTAATAAGGGTGCGCACGTTTGGCCCCATGTCCAGGTAATGCAGAAATGCATCTTTTTCATATCCTAAGTCAACAAATGCTGCATTGAGACCTGGAACAACTTTCTTAACGGTTCCAAGATAGATATCGCCAACGTTGAACTGTTTATCTGTTTGTTCCTGGTGATATTCTACAAGTCTTTTATCTTCTAAAAGGGCTATTCGACTTCCAGATTGAGTTGAATTTATTATTAATTCGTTGCTCAAAATTGAAATATGTTTAAATAATCCCTCAAAAAGAAATCAGAACGGACTAATTCCGATCTGTACTATTTCTTTTTGTGTCTGTTTTTTCTAAGACGCTTTTTTCTTTTGTGTGTAGCTATCTTATGTCTTTTCCTCTTTTTACCACAAGGCATAATTAAATTTATTAAAATGCTTTCTTATAATTTTTTTTATTCCAAACTAGTTGGTGCTAATCTCTTCAAGGAGTAAAGCCACATTTGCTTCTGTTTCTTCACTCGGATCCAATTGACTCACAACCATTAGCTGTTTTCTGGCATCTTCTTTTTTCCCAAGTTGTTTGTAAACCACTCCAAGATAATAATGAGCTAAAACATTTTCATTTTCTAATTCTATTACCTTTTCCAGCAAGTTTCCGGCTTCTTCAATCCTGCCATTTTGGTAGTTTAATATTCCCAGGTGATACAAAGCTTTTACATTTTCAGGATCATCATTGATGATTTCCCTTAGCAATCGTTCACCTTTGGAAGTTTCGGATCCCGAGAGATAAATTAAAGCTGAATTCAACTTCCATTCATTGTTGGTCGGATCGGTTTTTAAAAGCTGGTTGAAGTATTTCACTGCTTTTTCTCCAGCCATTTTTGCCTCTTCAGGATTCTGGGATTCCATAAACGAATGGAAATATGCAAAGCCTGCATTTTCAATCCGATTATTACTTGATTCCAGTGTTACAGCAATTTCAAAGTACTTTGCGGCGCTATCATAAGCTCTTACTTCAAAGTACAGCTCCGCCAAAGAGTCTGCAAAGATAGGAGATTTTTCCGAAATTCCAGTACTATTTAGGAGGGCTTTCCATTTGGAAACCTTTTCAAGCGAATATTCACTCAATTCCAGTCCAGCAGCGTCGGAATCTATGATTCCGGACGGTTGTTCAGGGTCATCCATTTTTGGAAGAATAGCTATGAGGATTAATAATGCCATAAATGAAAATAGCATTACAATCTTAATACGTTTACGCGCATCCAAAATAAACGAGGATCAGGTGGCTACTTATGCAGCAACTACGCGTTCACTATTTTTAATCTTTTCTACAAAGACTTTGGAAGGTTTGAAACTAGGTATGAAATGCTCATCAATAATGATAGCTGTATTTTTTGAAATATTCCGTGCTACCTTTCTTGCCCTCTTCTTGTTTACAAAACTCCCGAAACCCCGTACATACACGTTGTTTCCATCTGCCATGGAATTTTTGATTACACTAAAAAATGCCTCAACAGTTGCCGATACGTCTGCCTTGTCGATACCGGTCTGATCTGAGATTTGTCCAATTACATCTGCTTTAGTCACGACTTAAAAAATTTAAATTACTATAATCTAATTAACTGTATTTCAGCTAATTTTACCTCAAAACTAATCAGATTCTTTGTTATTTAAAATAATTCTCCAAAAAAAAAGCAGAGTCAGTCTATATAATTAATTGAAATATTTTGAAAAAACGCCTACAATATACGTTTAACCATATTTTACTCAAATGGTATAAAATTAATAAACGAAATTTACAATGGCGTAAAACCACAAATCCTTACAAAATATGGTTATCAGAGATAATTTTACAACAAACAAGGGTAAAACAGGGGATACCTTATTATTTGAACTTTTTAAAGAATTATCCTTCGCTTAAAGATCTTGCAAAGGCTGAGGAAACCAGTGTACTCCGGTTATGGCAGGGTCTAGGATACTATACCCGTGCAAGAAACTTGTTGAAATGTGCAAAAACGATCGTACTTGAATTTGATGGTAAATTTCCGGAGAAAGTGGAATCACTTTTGACATTACCGGGTATAGGCCCCTACACCGCTGCTGCAATTGCTTCATTTGCCTTCAAAAAACCTGTTGCCGCGGTAGATGGTAATGCTTTACGCGTATTTTCACGCTATTTTGGAATCACCGAAGATATTAGAAAAGGGAAAGTTGTTAAACAGATAACCACGATGGCCCAGGATACTATTGACTTAAAAGACCCTGATCTTTTTAATCATGCAATCATGGATTTGGGCTCTTTGGTTTGCCTGTCAGATAATCCCCGATGCGACCAATGCCCATTAATGGATAATTGCATTGCATACAAAAATGATCTCCAGAAGAGGATTCCATATAAGTCGAAGGCTGCAAAGCAATGTCATCGGTATTTTAATTACCAGGTGGTAGTGCATGATCAAGACATAGGTATGCAACGAAGAAATGGAGGCGATGTATGGGAGGGACTGTATGACTTTCCGTTGGTAGAAAGCACGAAACTTTTGGATGAGGATGAAATGGATTTTTCTTTTATAAAAGAGATTTCGAATGTTAACACCTTAGATATCTCAGTAGATTATAAGCATATTCTCAGTCACCAGGTCATTCACGCGCGCTTTTTCATGATCACTTTATCACAAGGGAGCCATAAACAATTTTCACGCCCCATCGATTTCTATTCGATGGAGGAAATTGTAGCTTTGCCAAAACCAATACTGATCAATAATTTTTTGCTGGAGTACTTCAATTCTAACTGACAAATTAATATATTTATTAAATACAATATTCTAACAAACAAACCCGATGAGTGGAGTCAACAAAGTAATTTTAGTAGGAAATCTTGGAAAAGATCCTGAAGTAAGGCACCTTGAAAGTGGTGTAGCAGTTGCATCATTTTCCCTGGCCACATCTGAATCCTATAAAGATAGAAATTCAGGTGAGCGAAAAACCATAACAGAATGGCACAACATTGTCCTGTGGCGGGGACTTGCAGAAGTTGCAGAAAAATATTTACATAAAGGAGACCAGGTATATATTGAAGGCCGGCTAAGAACACGTTCATGGGAAGGAGAAAGTGGAACACGATATACTACTGAGATCGTCGGCGACAATATGACCATGCTTGGTGGACGGAGAAGCTCAGATAGCCAGCAGGAGGAACCTGCAAGTGCCAAAACAGCCACACCACAGCAAGCACCGCAGCAAGCACCGCAGGAACCTGCCACAACATCAGAATCAGAAGGAATTCCTGAGAATATTAAATCTGATGAAGAGGATGATCTTCCTTTCTGATTTTTATTTTAGCACAAAATCAGTATTTTTATTTAAATCAATGATTAAAAACGTTTATTGGAAACTAGCATAGACGAACCTCCGAGTTATTTTCTTTCGGTCATAGCAGCCCCTCTTACCTACTTTACTATAAGTGGTATTCTACTGTTGGTACTACTTATATTATCAGCAATTGTTTCTGGTTCAGAAGTGGCTTTTTTTTCGCTTACCCAGAATGACCTTGAAAATTCGGACAATAGTAAGAAAATTGATAAAGCCATTACCAATCTATTAGAGCATCCAAGGCGCTTACTGGCAACCATATTGATTTTGAACAACACCATTAATGTTGCGCTGGTAACGCTGGCAACTTTTGTAACATGGAATGCAGTGGGCACCCAATCACCAGCCGGATGGGTACTGGCTACCCTCACACTTGTTGTTACATTTTTGATTGTGTTTTTTGGTGAGGTGATTCCCAAAGTATTCGCCAGCCAGAATAATCTTCGTTTTGCCCGTATGACCGCCAGGGGCCTTTCATTCTTTAACTCCATTCTGAGACCGATATCATCTTTTTTAATCACATTTAGCAGAATTGTAGAAAAACAGATCAAGAGTAAAGGTTATGAAATGTCGATTAATGAGTTAAATGAGGCACTTGAAATGACAACCGGGGAAGACACATCCGAGGAGGAAAAGGAAATAATCAAAGGAATTATGACATTTGGAACAATATCTGTTCGCCAGATAATGCGCTCACGGCTCGATATCGTTAGTGTTGATATCAATACCGATTTTCATCAACTTATGGACAGTATTAATAAGCCAGGTTACTCCAGGATACCCGTGTTTGATGATTCCATTGACGATATTAAAGGGATATTGTACATTAAAGACCTTCTGCCACATCTTGATAAAGACGAACATTTTCAATGGCAAAAACTTCTCCGGGATTGCTATTTTATTCCTGAAAACAAGAAAATTGATACGTTACTTAAAGATTTTCAGAAAAAAAGGGTACATATGGCCATTGTTGTGGACGAATACGGTGGAACATCAGGTTTAATTACCCTGGAGGATGTAATCGAGGAAATTGTAGGAGAAATTGAAGACGATGACCGTGAAATATCTTATGAAACGATTAGTGATAATGAATTCATTTTTGAAGGGAGAACGTCACTAAATGATTTTTGCAAAATTGTGGACGAGGACCTTTCATTATTTGAGGAAATAAAAGGTGAAAGTGAATCACTCGGTGGTTTAATCCTTGAATTAAATAAAACCCTTCCAAAAGCAAATGAGGAAGTTACGTTTATGAAATATACCTTCATCCCAACTGCAGTTGACAGACGAAGGATAAAAAAGGTAAAAGTGAAAATTAATGGTTCAACCAAAGATGCAGAAGATTCAAAATAGGGCTGTCATTCAATGGTTTTTGATTGTTATAGGTATCCCACTGATTTTTGCATGTGAGAAAGACTTTTCGCCCAAACCTAAGGGCTACAACAGACTCGAGTTACCCAAACCTTCCTACGTTATGCTACCCGATACCTTCCCTTATAACTTTGAATATTCGAGTCATGCCAAAATTATTCCGGATTCTTCCTGGTTGGCTGAACCTTATTGGATTGATTTATACTATCCTTCTATTGGAGCCAGTATTACGCTTTCTTATAAACCCGTTTACCATAGCGCAGATACATTAACAGGATTGCTAAACGATGCCTATAAACTAACCGCAAAACATCAGATAAAAGCATCATCGATTGAGGAAACGATTATAAAAACATCCGATGGCCATACAGCGGTGGTTGCTGAGCTTAAAGGTGAAGTTCCAAGCCAATTCCAATTTTTTGTTACCGATTCAGTTGAGCATTTTTTAAGGGGTGCACTTTATTTTGACATCGCTACAAAGAATGATTCACTGGCACCATCCATTGAATTCGTAAAAGTGGATATTATTCATATGCTAAATACATTGCAATGGAAAAGCTCCGGGTATAATAGGGGTTATTTCCAATAAAGTTAATGGATGGTTATTTTGATACACGTATTGAATTTCTGAAAGGGGTAGGCCCTTCGAAGTCGGCGCTACTCAATAAAGAACTTTCAATTTTCACCTTTGGTGATCTGATCCAGTATTACCCGTTTCGGTATGAAGATCGCACAAAATTTTATAAGATATCTGATCTTAGAGATGGGATGCCCCATGTGCAGGTTAGAGGATTTCTCACCCGTTCTGAGCATGCAGGTTTCGGGCGCAAAAAACGTCTGATCGCCTGGTTAAAGGATGAGACCGGTGAGCTGGAAATGATTTGGTTTAAGGGGGTTTCCTGGGTTGAGAAAAAAATTCATTATGGTGTTGAATACGTTGTATTTGGTAAGCCAACCCTGTTTGGGAAGTATAAGTTAAATATGGCCCATCCTGAAATCGAACTTGCAACAACAGGACATGACCAGGGAGGTTTTCTTCAACCTGTTTATCCAACCACCGAAAAACTCAAGGCTAAATACATTGACAGCAAAGCAATAGGGAAATTGCAGGCAACTCTGCTGGATAAAGCTGTATATCAGATCAATGAAACATTACCGCAGTCAATTATTGATTCTATGGGGATGGTAACGAAGCAGGAAGCCATGCTTCAAATTCACTATCCGGATAATCATCAGGAACTAAAAAAAGCACAATTTCGCCTGAAGTTTGAAGAGTTGTTTTATATCCAATTGCGCCTTTTAAAAATGAAATTGGTTCGAACTCAAAAATTTAGAGGTAGTATTTTTAATCAAACGGATCTCATTACAACCTTTTACAAAGAGCATCTTCCATTTGATCTCACAGGTGCCCAAAAACGTGTAATCCATGAAATTTATTCTGATATGCATTCAGGCAATCAGATGAACAGGCTTCTGCAGGGAGATGTTGGCAGTGGCAAAACGATTGTGGCATTTTTATGCATGTTGCTTGTTATAAATGGTCAAGCTCAGTCTGCAATGATGGCTCCAACTGAAATACTTGCCATACAGCACTATAATGGCCTGAAAAAATTTACCACCCAAATGGGTTTGAAAATTGCTTTGTTAACCGGGTCAACGAAAACAAGTGAGAGAAAAATTATACACCAAATGCTTCGGGATGGGGATTTGCATATCATCGTGGGTACGCATGCACTTCTTGAAGATGTTGTACAATTCAAAAATCTCGGACTTGCAGTAATTGATGAGCAGCACCGGTTTGGTGTAGCCCAACGATCAAAACTTTGGCAAAAGAATAAATCTACGTATCCACATGTGCTGGTAATGACAGCAACACCAATCCCACGGACCCTTGCTATGACCATGTATGGTGATCTTGATGTTTCGGTAATCGATGAAATGCCGGCCGGAAGAAAACCAATTAAAACCACACATCGATACGATTCAAAGCGGCTTGTAGTATTTGGATTTATTAAAAAACAAGTGGAACAGGGAGGTCAGATATATATTGTTTACCCGTTAATTGAAGAATCAACAAAATCAGATCTGAAAGACCTGATGGATGGATATGAAAGTATTTGCCGTGCTTTTCCTGATTTTGCAATAAGCATAGTTCACGGTAAAATGAAGCCCCAGGCAAAAGATTTTGAAATGCAACGGTTTGCTAAAGGAGAGACACAAATTATGGTAGCAACAACGGTAATTGAGGTGGGAGTGGATGTACCCAATGCATCGGTAATGGTTATTGAAAATGCTGAGCGGTTTGGACTTGCACAACTTCACCAGTTACGAGGCAGGGTTGGCCGTGGAGCTGATCAATCCTATTGTATATTAATGACCGATTTTAAATTATCGAAAGATGCAAAAACAAGAATTGAAACAATGGTTCGTACAACGGACGGGTTTGAAATCGCTGATATCGACCTGAAACTGAGAGGTCCGGGCGATTTAATGGGAACCCAGCAGAGTGGAGTCCTTGACTTGTTACTCGCCGATTTATCAAAAGATGCAAAGATTTTACAAACGGCCCGACAGGTTGCAATGGAATTGCTGGAGAATGATCCCAAATTGGAACTTCATGAGAACAGACCTATACAGAAGCACATTAAATCGCTTCGAAAGAGTGTAGTTAACTGGAGTAGAATAAGTTAATCGTCAATCAGTCACTGGTTTCGATTTACTTACATTTATCGTATTTTAACGATTCAATAAATTTTCCGTGGGTAAGAAGCTTCTTTTCATAGTTGTACTTTTAGTTTTTTTTAGCAATTTATTTGCTCAAAAAGGAGATTATTTTCTGTCGCATCATGTTCCTCCGGAAGATCGGTTCGATAACCTGAATTTTGATATTGTTCAGGGAGATAATGGACTGATGTGGATTGCCAATCATCTTGGTATTATTGAGTATGATGGACGAAACTGGCAGCTAATTCCAGCAACTTCTGCAGTTTTGAGCATTACGTCCCATAATGATATTATATACTTCGGAGGAAGAAATATTGTTGGTAAAATTAAAGGTAAGGGTGGCGATTACCTTTTCATTGAAATTCTAAAAGGCCCTGAGGTTGATGATATATTCTCAATTATTGCATTTGAAGATCAGATATTTTATTTGAGTGAACATCAATTGTTTCTTTATGATCCGGCAACAGATTTTATCTCAAAAGTGATTACTGATGACCTGCATTCATTTCTGGATATCTTTGAATATCAAAATAACCTGGTTATAACCACGGAATCAGGAGAATTACTACAATTGAGTGAAGAAAACACTTCTTTAAAGTCATTGCAGATTAATGGTATTGATGAATCAATCTCCTGGTTAGCTGTAAATCCGGATGGGGTTTATGCGCTACTAACTGATCCGGGAAGTTTGTGGTTGATTAAAAATAATGAATCTGAGAAACTGGAAATTGAAGATGATGGATATTTATCCAATTCCATTCCACTTGAAGTGGTCTGGGTTACTGAAAATTTACTTGCTGTGTCAACTTTGTCGGGAGGTGTAGTATTCGTTGATCTATTGAAAAAGGATGAAATCCAAATTGTAAATTACTATACAGGCTTGCCTGCAAATCAGGTTTTTACGCTTGCTACAGATACGGATGAGGGGGTATGGATTGCGCATGAGTATGGTCTGACTCGTGTAATGCCGCTGTTACCTATTCGCAATTATTCCAGGATCCCCGGGATTGAAGGAAATATATTATCCATTATTAATTACAATAACAAAATTTATGCCGGAACCACCGTTGGCGTGTTTCTCTTGTCTGAAGTGCGTAGTTACAATGAAACAATAACCTATCAAAAAAAGGAGACCGCTCCAGGTGATGTTGAAATACCGGAAGTAGTTGCTGAAACAAAAAACAAAAAAAATCGAAATAAAAACAAAAAGAGATTGTTTTCATTTTTGAATAAGAAAAAGTCAGAACCTGTTCCTGTTCCTACAACTACTCAAAAATTTACATGGAAAAAACAGGTGAAACAAGAACTTCAATCTGTGAAGTATGTATTCAGAAAGATCGATGGAATTTCTACTCGAACAGAGTTATTTGTTTCCCTTCCCAATTCTTTAATGGCAGGCAGTTTATCTGGTATATATGAAATAAAGGATTCTGTAGCTAATGAAATATCTGACTACCCGGTAAGATACCTGCATTATTCAACGTCGGACGGAATTCTGTTTGCTTCCACATACGATGATAAAATCCTAACCTATAATAAAAATGGAGATAAATGGATTGAAAGTGATATTCTGGATGGCCTGGACGATATCGTTTATCAGATTACCGAATCTGAAGGGAAAATCTGGTTAAGTGGTGCAGATTCGATTTACAGTATTGAGTTTGAGCGGGGGTATGTATCAGATGTAGATGTTTTTAAAATAGAAAATCCTTATTTGGATAATACATATACTGTAAATCACAATGATGAAATTCTGTTCGTAAATAATTCAGGGTATTCCATTTATGATTCTGAAAAACGGTCCATTCGTAAGGACAGTATTTTGTCTAACTTGTATGGAAATCCTCAGCGAATATTTGTTGGAAATGACAGGTCAATTTGGGTATTCAACGGGAAGAAATGGTTTATTTTTGGAGCGCAACATCAAACAGAGAAGCTGGACTTTTTAAATGCATTTTCGAATATTCGCAAGCTTGATTATTCACCTGATGATACTACATATTGGATCGTTACCTACAACAATGATATTTATGGAGTATCCAATCCTTCCGATGCAAAACTCACACATAACTACGGAGTTTTTTTAAAGGAATTTCGGAATATGGATAAAGCTTTGTCAACAGAAAGTGTACTTGATCTGCAGATTGATGAAACATCCCTGAGTTTTACTTTCATTCAGCCGGAATATTCCGGGCTTATGGAAATTGAGTACCGGTATCGGTTAACTGGTTTAACCGGCCAGTGGACAGAATGGTCCGTTTCGAATAACAAAGTTAATTTTTCATTTTTACCCCCGGGGAATTATGCACTCGAGCTGGAAACAAAAGATATATTTGGTGAAATAAGCCGGCATGACCCGGTACCATTCAATATTGTACCTCCCTACTGGCGCCAACCCTGGTTCTATGCTTTTGAAGTAGGGTTTTTCACCCTGTTGTTGCTTGTTTCAATACGACTTAACCGGTCGTCGAGTAACTATGGAGTACTTAGCAGGTTATTGGCATTTTTAACTTTAATCTTAATTGTGGAGTTTGTTCAGACAATTGCTGAATATAAATTTGAAACAGATAATTCGCCCGTGATAGATTTTTTTATTCAGGTAAGCATTGCTTTACTTGTTTTGCCAGTTGAGGGGTTGCTTCGAAAAGCTATTTTTAAAGAAAGGGCTATCAATGCGCTAAGAAAAGAAGAAATAAAAACGAAAGATGATAAATCACAAATTACTGAATAATATGAAACTTCTAATTCCATTTGTCGTGATCATTGTGCTTTTCGGTTGTCAACAACCATCAGAAAATCAATCGGTAGAAATAGAAATAAATCCTTCAGCCGAGGGCTTCGATATTCAAGGATCGGATCCAAAAGCGATTGAAATTGCTGATGAAGTAATGGCTGCCATGGGAGGCAGGAGCAATTGGGACAAGGCACACTTCCTATGCTGGAATTTCTTTGGAGCACGATCCCTTATCTGGGATAAATATTCAGGAGATGTACGGATTGATTCCAGAAGGGATTCAACAATTTACATTCTTAATATTCATTCAATGCAAGGAAAAGTTTTGAGACAGGGTATGGAAATAACTAATCCTGATTCATTGAAAAAGTATCTGGATCGTGGAAAACGAATCTGGATCAATGATTCTTATTGGTTGGTAATGCCCTATAAACTGAAAGATTCAGGTGTTACGCTTACCTGGATACGGGAAGATACTACGATGTCAGGAATTAATTCGGATGTTCTTGAATTGCAGTTTGAGGGAGTAGGGGTTACCCCGGACAACAAATATGAAGTTTGGGTAGATACATCCTCAAAACTTGTGCGCCAATGGGCTTATTACGAATATGATACATTGGGGGATCCTGGTTTTATGCGACCCTGGGATGAATGGGAAAAATATAGTGACATAATGTTATCAGGAAACCGTGGGAATCAATCACTCGAAGATATCATGGTGTTGGATGAGGTACCTGAGAAAACATTTACTTCTTTTGACAAAGTTTTCTTAGAAGACTCAAATTAAAAGGGTATATTTTTAAGTAAATTCAATTATTAAAATTAAAAGGAACAGATCATGGATTCATTGAAAAAAATAGTAACAATTTTAATTATAGGTGGGATGTTGGCTTCCTGCGAAACAAAAAAGCAAGCGGATGATGAAAATCAAGAGCAAGAAACCAAAGAATTGCTTGGCTCTGATGCGGAAATAAAGGATAACCAGCGCGTATATTTTATTGCTCCCGAAGATGGGGCAGAAGTTCAGTCACCTGTTAACATACAAATGGGAATTGAAGGAATGGAAGTGGAGCCGGCAGGTGAACTGGCAAAAGATAAAGGCCATCACCATATATTAATCAACCATGATGCGAATCCTAAGGGCGCGGTGGTTGCAGCTGACAGTACGCATATTCATTTTGGTAAAGGACAAACCGAAACTGAATTAGAACTGGCGCCTGGTAATTACAAACTCACACTACAATTTGCAGATGGATTCCATCGCTCTTATGGCCCTAAAATGAGTCAATCAATTAATATAACCGTGGTAGAATAATGAAGTAAACACCAGGTAGTGAGGCTGGTTGGATACTGTTGCAAAATTGCTACAATCGTATTTAAAGGAGGATGGGTACAAGTAAATTCAAAAAACATATATCGGATAATGGTGTTTACTATTTAGCTGCAACAGCCTGCTTGTATATATTCCTTCCCCCTTTTATAAGAAATGAAGCGGTAAAGAACCTTGTGATATTGATCCTCAATACTGTTTTGATTGGATCCTCAATTTTGGTTATCACGGGCAATACAAAGCTTAGACCTGTTCATTTTCTGCTTATCATTTTAATGGTGGCGCCATGGGTCCTGGAGCATAACGAAATTATTGATGTAATTATTCTTATCGCATATTTCGTACTGTTTGCGGCCACATCTTATAAATTAACCCATCAGTTATTCTCAATTGATGAGGTTGATAAACAAGTAATTGTGGGTTCAATCGTAGGATACCTCATGATAGGTCTTGCATACACGTTCTTATGTGCTCTTTTGGTGACCTTCGTGCCTGAATCATTCAATTCACCGGACAGTTTTCAATCCGGTTATAATTTTATTTACTTCACATTTGTGACAATGTCAACGTTGGGTTATGGAGATGTTACTCCACTAACACCGCAGGCGCAATCACTTTCTATTTTGATTGCTGTTACCGGTCAATTTTATATGGTAATTGTGGTAGCAGCTATAGTAGGAAAATTTGTTAGCAAATAGTCAGAGTTAGTCCACTATTCCTTTTAAGGTCATCACTTTTCCTTTTCGCAGAATCTTTATTGGCATTTCTACTCCTTTTTGATGACTGGTAAAACGGTCACTTATTGCTTCGAGATTCTCAACACTAAATTCAATTCCATCAATGGCTAATATAAAATCGCCACCAAGTATAAGTTCAAGGTCCTCAATGGTAGCCTTATAACTACCTCCCTGAAGTCCCATCAACCCCCCAGGCGACAGAAAAACTACTTTCTCTATAAGGTATGCTGAAGATTGGGGTATATTAAAAACCTTTGCCAATTCACCTGAAATTACAACACCGTCGGTTCCAAGGTAAAATGCTTTTCTGTCGAGCAGAAGTGATTTGGCTACATTGGATGTAGCTGCAAAACCCAATCCTTCAAATCCACCCGATTGACTTAAAATATAGCTTACAATGCCAATCACCTCTCCATTCATATTAAACATCGGCCCCCCCGAGTTACCATGGTTGATCGAAGCGTCTGTTTGAAAGAACTCAAGGGAGGTAAATGCATTTGAAATTTTTCTGTTATTCCCAAATTTCCCACTGATATGCCCTGTGGAAAGGGAATGTTCCAGGCCAAAAGGCGCACCAATAACCAACACCTGGTTGCCAATTTCCATCTCATCCGAATTTCCCATTGTTAAAAAAACCGGATGGGCAGGCTTAAAAATAAGCTCAACAAGTGCAACATCCGCATTTTTGTAAATTGACAATATTTTCCCGGGAATTTTTTCACCGTTAACAAACAGAACATTTATTGTTTCTGCTGTTTGTACTACATGGGCAGCTGTCACAAGCCTTTTTTCAGAAATCATAAAACCTGAGCCAACACCTTCCACCGAAGCGGAATGTTTATTATTACCAGTACCCATTATTACCTTGGTCGTTACATGCAGGGTTACTACTGCAGGGTTTACTCTTTTGTATAATTCGCTTAAATCCTGCCCAATATTTTTTCCAGTAAACAGGATGAAAACACAGGAGGTCAGTATTATTATTCTTGAAAATTTCATATTGATGGATTTTGAATTTCAAAAATAAATAGCTTTTAGGAAATATCAATTGAATCAATTAATTTATCATTTTGAATTATGGATTTAGAAAATTTACGTATTGATACTCCTGGTGTGAAGAATGTTATTCATTTCAATAATGCCGGTTCATCCCTTATGCCTGCGCCTGTTTACAATGCCGTTTCTGAATATTTGAATGACGAATATCAAATAGGAGGCTATGAAACAGCAAATAAGTATAAACAACAACTTGGAAAATTTTATCAGAATATATCCAATCTAATCAATGCAAGTCCTAATGAAATAGCGTTTCTTGAAAATGCTACCTATGCCTGGGATATGGCTTTTTATTCAATAAAATTTAAATCGGGTGACAGGATATTAACCTCAACCATTGATTATGAAAGCAATTTCATATCCTATATCCAGGTGCAACAAAATAAAGGCATACACGTGGAGGTAATTCCGGCTACACCTACGGGCGAAATTGATCTTGTGCTTCTGGAGACTGCATTAAAGAAGGGGAATGTTCGATTGATTTCCATTACCCATATGCCCACAAATGGAGGAATTGTAAATAATGCTGAAGAAGTTGGTGAAATTGCAGAAAAGTATGGGGTTCTTTATTTACTGGATGCCTGTCAGTCGGTGGGCCAGTATCCCCTGGATGTAGCAAAATTGAAATGTCATTTTTTATCTGCAACCGGAAGAAAATATTTACGTGGTCCACGTGGTACGGGTTTTTTATATGTTAACAGTGGTATAATTGATGAAATTGAACCTCATACATTGGATTTACATTCTGCAGATTGGGTTGAAGAAAACAGGTACATTGTAAGGGAAGACGCGAAGAAGTTCGAAAAATGGGAAACAAATTTTGCCGGCAAGTATGGCTTGTCCGTCGCTGTGGAATACCTTCTTGAACTGGGAATTGAAAATGTCTGGGGACGAATTCAGGAATTGGCAGGTTTATTCCGCACCAAACTGAATAATATTCCAACTGTAGAGGTATTGGACACAGGAGTTATTAAATCGGGAATTGTAATATTCAGATCGAATCGTATTGAATCCCATGATATTAAGAATAAGTTATTTAAAATTGGAATAAATACATCTGTTGCCGAAATGTATACTTTCGATAATGGATCCAGGAATATTAGCTATGCCATTCGGGCTTCGGTCCACTATTTTAATACAG
>CAZONK010000073.1:0-14669 GCA_964581095.1 uncultured Roseivirgaceae bacterium | reverse complement strand
ATAAACGAAAGGTCTTCGTCCCCTTCAAACTTAGAAACTATGGCTTTAAGTAGTCTTCCTTTTTCAAAATCTGAAGAAATATTTTCCGTTGCTTCTGTAATCAGTTGTATGTTTTCATTACTTAGTTCCTGGGAAGCCAGTTTCGTCAAAACCCTGGATTGTTCAAAATCTGAAGAGATTTCACTACTCGCTTTAATAATGAATGTAATATGTTCATCTGTAAGGGTTTGATGTTCGATGACCGCAGATAAGACCCTGGCTGCTTCAAAATCTGAAGATATGGAAGGAATTATTTGTGTAAGCAACTCTATATCAGACGATGAAAGTTTAGTTTCTTTTATTAGCGTTTGTAATACGCGTGATTGCTCAAAATCAGAAGATATATTTTTCGTAGCTTCTATGGCCAGTCTCTTCTGTGCATCGGTCAATTCATTTCGTTTGATGTAGTGCAGTAATACCCTGGACTGCTCAAAATCACTGGAAATATTGGATGTCGATTTAATTACCTGCGAGGTTGCTGATTCACTTTCAAGGAATAAATCACTATTGGATATCAGAAATCGTGATGATTCAAAATCAGAACTGATGTCTTCTGCCCCTTCTTCAATCACCTGGCTAATTTGATTTGAGTTCAACCCTTCGATTTTAACAGTTGCAGAGTAATATTTACCCTTTATAAAGTCACTGTCAATATGATCGATTTCATCAAATACGGCATTGAGCCCACCTTTTTTGTAGAACCTGGCAATACGTGTTTCAGCACCCATCCCTGTGGATCGGATTACTTCGAGTAAAACATCAGCAAACCATTCAGCACCTTCAGGTTCCCACGGCTCAGGTCTGCTACCAACGAAATAACTGCGATCAATTTCCCCGTTTGATTTCCCTTCGAGCAATACAGTTCTTCGGGTTCCGAAGGTTTTCTTTGATATTTTCAGGAATCCACCCCTGGAAATACTTTCTACATCTGTATCAGTATTATTAAATACGATCGTACCGTCATATTCAATTTCAGTGCTTGTCAGACCATTGGATGTACGATATGTATGTTGATGCGATCTGTTCCCTTTGACCACAACCTGGTCCGAATCCTGCGCGAAGCTAAAAGTTGCTATTAAAAATACCAGGATGCTGAATATTGCTTTTTTCATTTAGCGTTTATTTTAAATCTTTCAATCAATCACTCTCCAAAAGTCTTATGAAACCAGGAGTACTAAAAATGGAATGAAGTCAAGCGAATGATTCGTGTACTGAAATGCAGGATTTTGGGAGTAGGCTCAATTGGTGTTATCAAGTAAAGAATAATGCCATGGACCCGCCTACCGGCCGGGTGCCCGAATGATTGTTAATTGATCAAATTAGCATACCTGGTAGTTGGGGATTAATAGTTTAAACATTATAGCTATCATGGGATAGTTTCAACTTATCGGCATCCCTTAGTTTTGGTAATATTGTTTTTTTGTTTTTTTGAAACCGTTGCATTCTGCGCAAAATTTTATCCAGTGTCTTCACAGTTTTTTCAATGTAAGGTCCTTTGTTCAGCATTACACATTCGGTTCGCTGGCCTAAAGCTGCATCCGTTATTTCCGATCGGGTAGGAACTCCTTTTCTTGCCAGGGTTTCCAGTACCTGGGTAGCCCAGACTACAGGAATATAAGCAGCTTCACTTATTCGCATGATTTCTTCCTGAATGCTGGCAAAATTCTTCCAACCGGTTTCAATTGCAAGGTCTCCACGAGCAATCATTACCCCCACAGGAAAAGTTTGCATTGCATGCATTAAAATTTCAGGGAGGTTTCTAAATCCTTTTTGGGTTTCAATTTTCAGGATAAGGCCGGGTTTTGTATTGTATTGTTCAATTTCCTCTAAAAAATCAGTTACATCACTTGCCTGGTTAACAAACGAAAAATTTACAACGTCCGCCCATTTTGCTACGAAAGCGAGATCAATTTTATCTTTCGCCGTTAAACCTGAGACTTTCAAATTACTTTTAGGAAGATTTATACCTTTGTCTGCTTTAAGTTTAGCTCCTGTATCTTTGGCATAGGTTATTCTTACATGGATTTCATCCTCCATTATTTCTTCAATAATTCCTTCAATTTTACCGTCATTCATGAAAACAGGTTCATTGATTTCAACGTCGCTAAACACCTCGGGTAACGTACATGAAACATGTGCATCACTTATGATGTTACCATTTTCGTCATATTCAGCAGGTTCACCAGGTCGTGGATCGCTGTGCAGAATCAGCTTATCACCAACAAAAAGAGTAATATACTGTTCTAATGGCAGCAATTCGCCTACATGGATTTTTTCTTTCCCCGACTTTTTAATCTTGTTTAGTACAAGTTCTATCCCCGTTTCTAAATAAGCCGAGTCGCTGCACAGCCCCCATTTTCCCTGACCTTGTTTTTTATCAATGGTTATTTTACATTTTTTATTGCGGGAGTCTGTAAACCAGATTGTGTTTCCTCGTTTGATTTTATCAATCAGTGATTGGCTTACAGGGATTATGGCATCTGCTGAATCGTCAGGAGGAGGAATGTCAGGTGGAGCTATCCATACTTTTGCCGGCTTAATCACATTTCCAAGCTGGTCGCGTTCCGGCCTGATGTGAATGACCTTGGGACCCGGTTGCATTTTACCTGTTCGTAATTTTGGACCGCCCAGATCCATCATTATTTTACAATTCTTTTTGAGTGCAGCTTTTGCCCTGTCAATATTTTCAATCATTTTTTCCCATTCCCCGGGTCCGTCATGAGCGCAATTGATCCGGGCACTATTCATACCCAAACGAATAAGGTGGTTGACGAGTGAATAATCATCTGCTGCAGAGGATGGCATTGTTACCATAATGCGGGTTTTTCTCCTTTTTGATTTGTAACCGAATAACCGCTTTGTGTTTTTATCGAGTAGTTTTTCACCCTTTTTTATGGAAATGATCCCTTTTCGTTTTTCAATAACCGGGATACCAACAATGTGATTAATAATCGTTTTGATGGCAAGAAGGCTTTTCATGACATGCCCTTCAATATTTGCCAGGTCAGGCAACCCCATGTATCGTAAACGATCCTGTAAATTATCAATATTAAAACTCCTGAAAGCAAGGTAATGCGCCAGGTTCCTGGCACTTTCACGATAGGAAGGGTGAACATTACCAATCAACTCATCATAGGTGCTCTCCAGTTCTTTTGCTTTTTGAATGACTTCCTCTATTTGATCATTGATGATTAATAATTTCTCTTGATTCTTCATTATGATAATTTCTTATTGATATTAAAATAGGCAAGTGCTAAAAAAACAAGTGTTACGGTGATTCTAAATGGTAATGCTCCAATGGTTTTGGTTTCATAAATACCTCCTGAGTTAATATAAATGGCAAATCCGATAAATGTAATTATTAAAATAACTGCACAAGCACCCAGGATCCGAAATGTCCATTTTCTATTTTTATAAAACCCATAGGCTGATAACAGGTAAAAGAAGCTACATACGAAATTTGCCCATACAACAAACAAAACATAATTACCTTCTTTTGCCCTTATACCAAAAAAATCAAATATTATTGACCCACTCAGAAATAAGGTGAGCAAACCAAAAACGGCTAGCAGAATTACAATTGAATATCGAAAAGGTTTTTTCACCGCAGATATATTATATGTCCCTGAATTTTAACTGTTCGTTACTTTGAATCCTGGTTAATTTTAATAGCGCGGTAAGAAACCATTGAATTAAAGTAAATCTTCTCAATACGAAATAAGACATTTCAATTGACTTGTTGATCATCTTCTGTTTTGTGAAATTGAGGACTGCCCCAAAATCAATAGAGTTAAGCCCATTTTTAATTGCAAATTCCGTCATTTTTATAGATAGAATGTCATAAGCATGATAGGTTGTCCTTTGGCTACGGTCAAATGCCCCATGCAGGGCATTAAGACTGTTTCCGATTTTGACTGCTGCCTGGTATCCAAGAAATTCCCCATTCATTGTGGCCACAAAATAATAGACCTTATCGATTTTTGTACTACTTGTATTCATTGCTGCACTGAGATAGAGGTCCTGATAGGGTAAATAGAAGATACTATTATCTGAAGTTGACAAAAACAGGAACTTATCTGTGAGTTTAAAGGTGTACATTTAAGTTATCTGAAGTCATTTGAATCCGTAGATAATGGCTCCTTTTTGACTTCATTAAAATTAATCAATACTGTTATAATTTGCAGGTATATTATAAACCAAATTATATACACCAACATTTCCTAATGTCCTTAAAAAATAGCCTGCTTCCTAACTACTGAACTATGAAAGATTCAATCCAAACAATCCCATTAACAAACCTGGCATTGGCATTTATTCCGGTAGCCGTAGTCATATTTATAATCTGGAAGTGGCAACTCGACTACAAAACATCAATTTATGCAGTGTTCCGTATGCTGATACAACTTCTCCTGATAGGTTATTTCCTCATGTATATTTTTGACTCAGACAGTGCATGGATCGTGGTAGGTGTGTTGGCGGTGATGCTCTTTTCTTCGAGTTGGATCGCATTGAGGACAATGAAGCTACATCGGAAAACACTGTACTTAAAGGCCTTCTGGTCCATTATATTGGGAGGTGGCCTTGTACTTGTGATGGTTACCCAGGGTGTGCTGGGCCTTGATCCGTGGTATCTCCCCAGCTATATGATACCGCTTGCCGGGATGATTTTCGCGAATGCGATGAACAGTGTGAGCCTTGCAGGTGAACGTTTGCAAGCAGAACTAAGTAGGGATATGTCCTATGATAAAGCCAGGAAAGTAGCTTTACAAACATCATTAATACCCATCACCAACGCTTTGTTTGCCGTGGGTTTGGTTTCGCTTCCGGGCATGATGACGGGTCAGATCCTATCGGGGGTTTCCCCTTTTATAGCTGCGCGGTATCAGATTATGGTCATGTGCATGATTTTTGGCTCTGCGGGAATTTCTGCAGCAATTTTTTTGGTAATGAGCAAGGCAATTTTTGTTGGTAAGGAGATGGCGGTGTAGAACGTGCAGCTGTTATCTATTCAATCAACTTCGATTATTCAATGACCCCAAAGGTTATTGTCATTATTCATGATGAAGTCTTGTAGTTCGGGTTAATAGTACAAGGTATGTGTCAGGTTTTTGACAATAAGTTTCTAAAAGTAACTTCAGATCAGAAAATGAGTGTGAATCAATCCCGAACAGCATCATTGAGTACTTCAAATTCAACATTAAGCTCTCTGCCGTACTCATCTACCAACGAAAGCTTGTGATGACCCGTAGGAGGGTACAATCCTATTTGATGTTGATTTTCGGTTACGCCGATAAAATCTTCATCCAGGTGCCAAAAGATTTTAGAGGTTGGATTTTGATGGGCAGCTTCAAATACCACTCTACCTTTTTCCGAATCAAGCTCTACCGGAACATACACCTTGGTATATTGCCGAGGATAAATCATCTCCATCATCTCCACCTGGTTATCACATCCAACCAGATATTCAGGAAGGTCTTTGTAATCAAGATTGCTCTTTTTGTAATACCATGCCTGAGCAGGTGGCATTATAAACCAAGGCACGTCGATCATGTTTACCACTGGGTAACATGAAGAATTCACCTGATTCTTTTTTGCCATATCCATATGAATAATTCGATGATAAGGACAATCCTGAGTATTGATAATCCCCTTGCTCATATAAGTCCACACTGCATCCGGGCAATTTGGATTTGCTTTTAATCCACTTTGTTTACAAATACGAACGTCGATCATATCTCTTGCTGGCATAGGAAAATCTGCATCTCCTTTTAACAATCCAAAAATCTTAAACATCAATGGTGATGCCGCTGTAACTCCCACTAAATCAGCCCTCCCTTCTCCATCGGCATTACCCATCCATACGCCCACCACGTATTTTGAGTTTACACCGATGGCCCATGCATCCTTATGACCATAACTCGTACCCGTTTTCCATGCAATGGGCCTGCTGCTTCCAAACCGTTCCCAGTTGGATTCCTGATCGGGTCTGCGTAGTTCTTGTAAGGACCTGAGGGTATGCCAGGCAGCGCCTGGGCTCAATTTTATTTCGGAGACAGGGTTAGCCTTTTCGGGTTGCTTTAAGTAGGAATTGGGGCTCCAAGTCCTTTCCATGGATTTAATTTCCGAGGCGCTGCGAACCAATCCGGCATACAATGCAGTCATCTCCCACATGGTCACCTCTCCGCCACCAAGAATAAGCGTAAGTCCATAGTGGCCCGGGTCCCGGTTTAAACTGGATACTCCCATGCCCTTTAGTTTGTGATGAAAATTCTCGTACCCATAATCCTTAAGTAATTGTACAAAAGGAATGTTCAAAGAACTACGCAATGCTTCATTGGCATGGACCGCACCCGAGTATTTTTTATCGAAATTTTGGGGCACAAATCCCTGGTAGTACACGGGAATATCCGGAAGTAATTGCCATGGCGAGATGAGCCCATCATCAATAGCCATGGCGTACAACAAGGGTTTCAACAAGCTACCGGGGCTCCGTCTGCTGTTGATGATATCAACATCTTTTCCGTGCAATTTCCCCACCCCAACGTTGCCAATATAAGCCACCGTTTTGCCCGTTTCAATGTCATTCACAATAACCGCGGCATTGTGGATTTGTTTTGACTTGAAATTGGCATGGTGGAGGTTGACAAGTTCCTGCACGGAAGTTTGCAAATGTAAATCAATGGAAGACTGAATCGTTGTTTGCCCTTTCCCGTCTCGTACCGCCCGATCAAGTAAGTGGGTGGCATGGGCAGGCAGGGGCTGTGGTTTTGTTGGGATCGGTTCTCGCATGGCAAGATTCAATTCACTGGAAGAGATGGCACCTTTTTTATAAAGTATCTGTAATAATCCGTTTCGTTTATTCAATAGTGAGGAATCATTCCTCCCTGGGAAAATTAGCGACGGGGCATTAGGAAGCACAGCTAGGTTTGCGGATTCGGCCCATGATAAGTTTTCGGGTGAACGTCCATAATACCTCCAGGAAGCAGCCGATAAACCAACTACATTTCCACCAAAAGGCGCATGATTGGCATACATTTTAAGGATTTCCTGCTTAGAGAATTGCAGTTCGAGTTTTTCGGCCATCCATATTTCTTTGATTTTTTGCCATACTGTGCGCGGTTTATTTCGTTGAGCCAACCGTGCCACTTGCATTGTGATTGTACTGCCACCAGAAACGATTCTTCCCGCTTCAAGATTTTGCATAAGGGCCCGCCCCATTGAAACAGGATTTACACCCCAATGATAGTAGAAGTACTGGTCTTCGAAGGCAAGCAGGGCCAGTTCAAAATTTTTGGGTACGGCGTCTTTATTAGGAAATCGCCATTGACCATCGGATGCAATTCTCGCACTTAATAACATACCTTGCTTACTCTCAAGTACAGTTGCATAGGGGTCATGAAAAACAGGTTTATCCAGGGGAATCAATAATCCAACAAGGATCAGTAATCCGATCCCCAATATAAATTTCGATATGGTTTTTAGTCGTTTCAATGTTTACTCTTGAGGCAATACCTCGACCCATTGACCCTCTGTATTGGCAGATATGGTATCGTCATACATGGCTTCTACCTGTACTGCGGGTAAATAATATTTCCCTTGATAGCTTGCATTCAGTAATACCCTGAATGTTTTAGATTCGCTGCTTCCCAAATCAAAATACGTCATCACCCTATCATCCCGGATGTCTTTGTAGTCGGCTTCATCTTCTTTAAAGAATTGATCGGTATCGTTCAGTCGCGTATTCAGGATTTCCCATCCTGAAGGGAATATTTGGGTGATCGCTATCTCGTCATAATTGCCTCGTGTGCCCGGATTAGTAACAGTAACTTTTGCCATAAAATCTGTACCCTGTTCAATTTTTGATGGATCCAGGACATTGCCATAGGTAGTTTGATAACTTATCCTCAACTTCAGGTTACTTTCTGCAGCTTTTTCCATTCCTTCCAGGGGAATTCCGGTTCGAATCATTTTCACAAACAATGGCGTTGTGCCTCGGTTTTCCACTTTCACAGAAGCCGACTTATCTGGTTCTATGATCGTTATCTGGTTTAGATACCGATTTCCATCAACTCTGAAATCATTGTTGTCGATTATCACATTCACGTTTACGTTTTCCCCTGGAGGGAAACGTTTGGCAAACTCGGCGACTCCAATCAAGCAGTATGCCGTCGTTTGTGTGCTCATCCAGCGATTTTGATTGCTCATATATTCTGCAATCTGCTTCACCAACTCAAAGGCCTCAGATTGCTTTCCAAGTTTTATCATGGTTTCCAATATCATGGCCTTATCGCGTTCGGTAGAGCCATATGTACCGCCCATCTCTCGGTATGTATCTGAATCAAAATTCAAACCATCAATAATCTCATTGGCTGCCTGGTCCAAGCCCAGGGTCGCATACGCGGAAGCTAGTGACCACCTTGCTCTTTTGTTCAGCCTGGTATTTTCTTTGATCCGATTCATTGCACCCAAAGCCGGACTGGATGACAACGCTAATGTGTACAAACGATACGTTTGGGTCAGGTAGTCATTGTATTGCTTAAAGGTCCATCTGTTTGCTTCTGTTGACTGGAAATTGCTCCATTTGCTAAGGATATCCTCAGGTACAAGGTATCCCTGCTTCTTAGCTTCCAGGAGAAAGTGACCGGTATAATTGGTACCCCAATAGCTTGGTTGGCTGCCTCCCGGCCAATAGGAAAATGCCCCCGAAGCCAGTTGAAACTGCCTCAACCGCTGGATGGCAGCGTTGATATTACGCTGTACTTCATCTGCCCGATCAGGAGTCAATTTCATCAGGTCATCTAAATATAATTGAGCAAAAACCGAAGAGGTTGTTTGCTCCACACATCCGTGTGGATACTGAATCAGGAATTGCATACGTTTTTCCAGGTTCAGGGGAGGAAGTGTGGAAATCTCCAACACACCTTCATTCGTAGATGCAATGCCCAACGGGTGGTATTCCATTGACCAGTTATTGCTTCCTTCCAGAATGGTTTCTTCCACCTGGGTCATCTGTGGATTGCCAGGACGAACCATTAGCTCTACTTCAAACTTTGCCGTTAGTTTTCCGGATGTTGCTGTTACAATTGCTTTCCCTTTCCCTAACATTTCAGATACCTTCAATTGAAAATATGTCACTTGATCACCAGGTTCCGAAAATTGCATCGTAAACGTGTCTCTCCCTGATAGCGCCAGGTTCCCTTCGGTTTCTACCCGGATGGATACTTTTTTGATTGTTTCATCCATTGCAAACACATTTACAGGTAACGTGATCTCTTCTTTTGGGCCTGCTACGCGGGGTAGAGTTGCCAACACCATTAATGGTTGTGTCACGGGTATGGTTTTTTCCGATTTACCATAAGTACCATTGTAACCCGCTACAACCATGGCCCGAACGCTTCCAATGTACTCGGGCATCTGAAACGTATGTGTTTGGGTATCTCCAGATTCCAAAAAGAAAGGTCCCTGGTACATCACAACGGGTTTGAACCGATTGGCTTCGTTTTCATCAGGTCCTTTTATCTCACCGTCACCACCGACTGCTAGTAATTTTTCGATACGTCCTCCATAAGTGCCCATTACATCATCATACACATCCCATGTTTTTACTCCAAGGGCTTCCTGGGCGTAAAAAGTCTTCCATGAATCCGGGGTCTTGAATTGGGTGAGGTCAAGCAGCCCATCTTCCACAATGGCAATGGTGTATGCCATGGGCTTGCCCTCCACTTCTTTAATATTCACGGTGAAACGCTCTCCTGGTTTGAGCTCGTCAGGCATCACAATTTCAGGATTCAGGATGGTTGCAGGATTCACAACATCCACACGCTGGATTCCATAGAGACGCATAGGTAAATCATTGATAGTTTGTGCGTGCTTTTGAATGAGTGTAATGTTTACAAAAACGTTTGGGGCCATTTTTCTGGTTGTAGCAATGCGAACCGTAGTATTCCCATCCTGGGTATCTACCCAAAGGGTATGTAGAATATTACTACCATTTTCCAGGCTGACCAGTGCTTTTGAACCCGCTGAGCTTGGGAAAGTTACCTGAATGTCTTCACCTACATTCACTTGCTCTTTTTCCACGGAAAAATCAAGCATGGTCACTCCACCCAGTTGGCCACGCACCTGGCTGGCCCATCCGGGATAAGTAAGATAGAAAATTTTACCTGTGGAATGGCCCGATATCGGATCAGATACTTTTAGATAATACCTGCCCCAATCGCGTGCAACTCTCAATTTATATGTTCCTTTTCCATTTGAAGTGATTGCGGATCCCGTGCTTATCTTTTCTGAAACACTTCTGCTGGTGTACGAGCTGGAGTTTTCGTAGGAATTATCCCACCACCAGCGCCATCGGATCTTATAAAGTTCCACTGTCAAATTTCTTCCTGCCGGATTGCCTTTCGCATCCACTGTAGCCAGGTTGATTGTATGATCCGTATCGGCCATTAATCGACCCCATCGATCGTTTTCGGGAACAGTCATTCCCACAAAATGCGTGTAGGGGGCGTACGGAATAGTTTTTTTATCAATACTGAAATCCCCGCCTTCTTCAAAAGCCTTTCCACGAAAAATAGCTGCCAGCATGCCAGGGGCGCTTTTCCCTGCTTCCAGCTTGAACGAAATATCTGCCTTCCCTTCCTGGTTTACACGACCATCAAAGATGGACTGGACTTCCGTTTCATAGGATTTTCTGGGATCATCAAAATTAAAATTTTCGTACCCCTTAAAGGATGTTCTGATAGGAGCCAAAAGTACCTCATACGAGGCTTTGAGATTACGTGCAGTAGCTCCATGCAACCAACGCACCTTTAAAGAAGCTTTTTGAGGACCGTTTATTGCATACAATTTGTCATCAGCGAAATCCAACTCCATTTTCAACCGGTTGGGTTTTACAGTTTCAATTTTCATTTGTTTGTTGAACTCCGTGCCCCCAACTTTTACCCTGGCGAGCCAGTTTCCTGTGGGATCTTTTTTTTTGGTAATCACCTTGAAGGTGTAGATATCTTCTATTGCCGTGGTCTGGACCGCTCGCGAGTACAACTGCCCCATAGGATTGTACATTTCCAAAATCACCGGATGACCTTCAGGCAACCGACCGTCAACATCTTCCAGCATGAAGGTAAGATGCAATGTGTCGGCAGGGCGCCAGACGCCTCGCTCACCATACAAAAACCCCTTGATCCCATATTGAATTTTGGCGCCTGTTATATTGAAGTTACTGACCGACAACGCCGATCCATCATTTACTTTAAGATAACCAATGGCATCACCTTTTGTGGCTACAAGTGCAAAGGGTGTTCCGGTAACCCCGAATACAGCTTTTCCTTCAGAATCAGTAGATCCTGAACCAATGAGTTGCTGCTGGTAATCATAAACATCCACCTGGACACCTGATTGATAGTCTGTGGTTACAAGATCCGTAACAAACACCTGCATGGCGCTGTTTTCAGATTTTTTCGCGATAATTCCATAGTCTGATGCAAAGACCATTTTTTCAACAATGTTTTCACTCGTATAATAGGCTTTATGACAAGGATTCTCACGGTTTTCCCAATCGTAATAATAATAGTCGTCGTAGAAGTCGTCCCAATCGGTGGATTGCTCAAACTCCAGGTCTTCGGCGAAATCGATATCATTGGTTTCTTCAATACAACCATATAATGAATAGGCCCTCCGGAAGTTCAGACGTACCTGGTACAACGCCCCGGGTTCCACATCTACATAGCTAGAAAGGTCTAGTGTGTACCGGTTCCAATCGGTAAGATCCACGGCCCCGGCAGCTCCAAGCGGTATGGTTGTCCTTGCAATGGGTCGTGCCACTTGCGTTAGGCTCCAATACCTTCCATCACCGATATCGTGGTTCTGCAGGTATTGTATAATGTTGTTTTCAAATATCTTGACTACAGTCAGGTCAACAGCGCTCAGGCCCACCACCTCAAAGGGAATAATAAGGCCTTCCGAATTGGGCATAATGGTACCACTTTTGGAGGCCATGCGCAGTTGGGGTTTGAGTGTGGTAAAAGTAATGGAGGTGGTATAGTCCTCTTTCAGGCCAAATCCAGCCACGTTTTTTACCATTTTGCTGATATTGACATCTACGTTACCATTCATGAGACTGGTAGGATATATCTTAATTTCATTTAGTTCGACCACCACACGTGGGTCGGTGCCTTTGGACATCCACACCGCGCCGCGTAAATTCTGCTCCGAATCGATGGGATCTGAAAACAGTACAGAAACGTAATCGGGATTACTTCGAACGAGTTGTACCGAAGTAATGGAATAGTCAGAGAGCGAGGGAATGGGGAATTCGAGTTTCCCTTTTTTATCCACATTAATAGGGCGTCCATCCCAGCTGATTACCACTTCACCAGGGGTTTCTTCACGAACCACTTCTTCAACGATGAATTTATGCCGGTTTTGCCCCAGGCCGTGTTCAAAGTTGATTTGAAGGGATTTGTTCTTTTGTCCCGCAGAGATGATTGATTCAATTTGCTCATCCGAAGCGATGTCGGCGGACTGGATCGTACCCACAATTTTTACGCGGGAGAGGTCTTTTTCATCGTAGAGTGACAATCCTTCTACTTTTACCTCAAAGTTTTGAGGGATACATTCAAAGGAAAATTGAAACTCCTCTTTATCGGGTCCGGTTTCCATGAAGCGGTTCAGAAGCAGGACCGCTTTGTATTTTTGACCGCTTTCCAGGCCGTTTTCAGGCTGAAATACCAGTGTGCGATTGTCTTCCCAGTAGGCTTTCCCATTGATGGATGGCTGAAAGCTAAACAGCTTATCTACCACTGTGGTACCGGGGGTAATGCCATCCATCGATTTGGCCAGTTTAATTTTAATTTCAGATTGGCTGGAAATGAACCCGGCCGTGTAACTGGAGACCAGATCGGCGTATTGAGATTTATTGATTTCATTCTGGTTGGCCTGATCACTTTCGCTACATGAAAAGAGGATAGAAAGGATAAGTGCGTAGTAAAGCGCTTGTTTAATCTGAAAATTCATTGAAACAATGTTAAAAGGTTAGGGGAATAGAAATTCCAGAGGGAATCTAGTGAAAATAGGAGGGAATTAAAATGAATAGTTGACTTAACCAGGAAAATTCATACTAATTTTCCGCCCGAAGGGCCGGACGATGCAAAGCATGTCTGGGTTAATCCCTGATGTTTATAATCAGGATTCAGACCTCAAGCGTCTGAATCTGACATAAGTAATTGATATCCAATTATTTAATGTAATTATTCATGATACTATCATGTTAACCCGGATTAAGTTTTCAAATAGTTTAATGGACAGGAGTTCTGGACGTAAGGTGTTGTGATTGAATAGAATTAGCACCCCATCATTCACTTTCAATATGAATATTTCATAGCACTTGGAGCTAGCGGCAATAGGTACCGTGAAAGCATGGGTAACGTGTGAAGGAGTACCTGCACATGGGAGGTCAGGCAGGCTTCCAGACTTTTTCTACACTTTTGAGTAAGTTAAAACGGAATGGTTACTTCATTATTGTATTCAAGCCTACTTTCGATTTAGCTACATTATTAAGCATAACACTCATAAAAAATACAGACTCCGTTTTGTCTATCATACCTAACTCTCTAGTTGTTCTTAGTGAGATGAAAACCCATTCTACAATGTCCCATTCTTCACCTGCTTATGTGCGTAATCTACAGCCCTGGCGGTTAGCGCCATATAGGTAATGCTTGGATTTTGTGTGCCTGAGCTTGTCATACACGAACCATCAGTTATAAACACGTTGGGCACGCCATGCACCTGGTTCCACTTGTTGAGTACACTGGATTGAGGATCATGACCCATTCGTGCGGTGCCCATTTCATGAATGCATGCCCCGGGGGCAGTCGCATTATTGTAAGAGGAAATATCCTTACATCCTGTAGCTTCCAACATTTCTATGGCGCATTTTACACCATCTTCACGCAGCTTCATTTCATTCTCACGCAATTTGGCATCGAAAGTAATAATGGGCATACCATGCCTGTCCCTCTTTTCAAAATTGAGGTACATCTTGTTGTCATGATATGGCAACATTTCACCAAAACAAGTCATATTTACATAATACTCACCGGGAGTGAAAATAGATTTTTTCAAATCTTCTCCAACAACTCCTTCAGGTGTATTTCTTCCACGGCTTGCTCCTCCCTGGTATCCAAAACCGCGGAGGTAGTCACTACGTCGGGTGCTTTCGTCAATATTTCTAAATCTTGGAATATAAAAGCCCAATGGTTTCCGCCCTTTGTAATAGGTATCTTCAAATCCCGGTAACCTGCCCGAGGCCCCCATGCCGTAATGATGGTCCATGAGATTATGGCCTAATTCTCCACTGGTATTGCCCAGTCCGTCTGGGAATGTTTCCGATTTACTATTGAGCAGTATGGCTGTAGAACCAACAGTACTTGCGTTGCAAAAAATAATTCGTGCAAAAAATTCAAAATCCTCTCCGGAATTTGCATCTATTACCTTTATACCGCTTGCTTTTTTAAGTGTATCGTCATAGACTATTTCGCTTACAACACTATCCGGTCGTATGGTAAGCAGACCTGTTTCTTCCGCTACCAGAAGTGTGGAGGAAAGGCTGCTGAAATAAGCGCCAAACGGACATC
>CAZONK010000072.1:7817-14682 GCA_964581095.1 uncultured Roseivirgaceae bacterium | reverse complement strand
CTGGGCATCTATATGAACAGGCAACAATCACTTAAAATATTAAATGAAAATCCCGGGAAAATCTGGGATATCCTGGTTATTGGTGGCGGGGCAACAGGACTTGGCGCGGGTGTGGATGCATCCTCCCGAGGATTGACCACGTTACTTCTGGAGCAACACGATTTTTCTAAAGGAACATCCTCAAGGAGTACAAAACTGGTGCATGGGGGTGTCCGGTATCTTGCCCAGGGGGACATAAGTATGGTACTTGAAGCCCTGGAAGAACGGGGGCTATTACGCCAGAATGCACCCCATCTATTTAAGAATCAAAAATTTGTTATCCCAAATTATGAATGGTGGGGAGGCCCGTTTTATACCGTTGGTATGAAAGTTTATGATATGATGTCAGGTAAACTTGACCTGGGCCCTTCTGAATACCTTAGTAAAGAAGAAACAATGGAAGCCATTCCCAATTTGGTAAAAAATGAGCTGAAAGGAGGCGTGGTCTATCACGATGGGCAGTTCGACGATTCCAGGCTTGCCATCAACCTGGCCCAGACAATGTTTGAAAATGCGGGGGTCCCCATAAATTACTTCAAAGTAACGGGCCTCTTAAAAAAAGAGGACGGAACCGTAGACGGCGTAATTGCCGATGACCAGGAAACAGGAGAAACTTATAACATCCGTGCGAAGGTTGTAATAAATGCAACCGGTATTTGGGTAGATGATATTTTAAGAATGGATGTGCCGGATCATCATGACACAGTGGTTCCAAGTCAGGGTGTTCATCTGGTTCTTGAAAAAACATTTCTGAAGGGAGATTATGCAATTATGATCCCCAATACATCTGACGGAAGGGTTTTATTTGCGGTGCCCTGGCATGGGAAGGTGGTAGTGGGAACAACAGATACACTTATGAAAGAACCCGCCCTCGAACCCCTGGCATTGGAAGAAGAAATTGAATTTATACTGACTACTGCAGCCAACTATCTGCAGAAAGCCCCTACCCGATCGGATGTAAAAAGTGTATTTGCAGGACTGAGGCCATTGGCGGCACCTGAAAAAGGAGAAACCGAAACAAAAGAGATTTCACGCGGACATAAAATAACCATTTCACTCGCAGGCCTTATCACAATTTCAGGTGGTAAATGGACAACATACAGGAAAATGGCACAAGACCTTATCGATAAAGCAATCGTTCTGGCCGGATTGGAGCAGACTCCTTGTGTGACATCCAATATGGCAATTCATGGCTATGTAAAGAATGTAAAAAGGGAGGACCATTTGTATGTATATGGATCAGATATTCCCAAAATTAAACGGCTGATCAATGAAAACTCAAAACTTGGCGAACGGCTTCATACTGATCTCCCATACCTGAAAGCGGAAGTGATCTGGGCCGTTCGGTATGAAATGGCAAGGACTGTTGAGGATGTATTAGCGCGTCGTATGCGAGCGCTTTTTCTGGATGCACGCGCCAGTCTGGAAATGGCAGAAGATGTAGCTGAACTCATGGCGAAAGAAATGAAATACAAATACAGCTGGGTAAAAGCTCAATTAATAGCATACAAAGAAATTGCCGATGGTTATATTCTTAATTAATAATGTTAAAAATAGACTTTTAGAACTGACAATCTTACTATTATTACTTATACATTGATATATTTTCTTATCAATAAATAAAACATAGATAACTTTGAATAATTTGAAGACACAGGTCTAATTCATTTAATGGCATAGCCATGACTATGTCATCAAAAGATTTTATTACGAAGAAAAATGTAAGGTTTGCCTAATTTTTTTTGATGCTCATATCCCCTCAATCCCCCTTTAACTGGCTTTATGTTTTCCAGGATGAACATCTATGTGAAGGGGGACTTTAGCCTGATTAAATCACCAACTTCAGGTTTGATCCAACCCTAATTCATGGTTTTACCATCCAGGTCTTTCTAAGTTGATGCCGGCAGGCTTTGATGAGGGGGAATAGGACTAAAATTCATGCAAATTGGCAAAAATGTAAATTTTCAGTTTCAATATTCCCCCTTAATAAAGGGGGATTAAGGGGGATGTTGGGCATATCTGCTCTCTGGACTGTTTTTGGGTCTCATTGAAAGAAGAAAGAAGGATAAAAATGGATAATTAGCGTACATTAGTTTACTAATAAAACTTAAATGTTTAGTTCTATATTCTTATACTAGCAGCCACATTAACTATTCAAATTTATGACACCAGTAATTGCTGAATTTATCGGTACCGCCCTATTGATTCTGATGGGGGTTGGAGTTGTTGCCAACACATCGTTAAAAAATACATTTGCTGAAGGATCGGGATGGATTGTAATCACTTTTGGTTGGGGTTTTGGTGTATTCCTGGGAGTAATCGTTGCCGGACCAGTAAGCGGTGCGCATATTAATCCCGCTGTTACAATAGGTTTGGCAGCAGCCGGTAAGTTTCCCTGGGCAGATGCACCCGGTTATATATTAGCTCAATTTGGAGGGGCCATGTTAGGTGCTTTCCTGGCCTGGATATTTTTTTATTCACACTACAATGCCACAGAAGATGAGGGGACCAAACTTGGTACTTTTTGTACGGGCCCTGCCATAAAAAATTTACCGATTAATTTCTTCAATGAAATCCTGGGCACTTTTGTATTGGTATTTGTTGTGCTGTACATTGCCGGTGCCAAACTGGAAGCAGGGAATCTTGAAACACCAGTAATAGGGTTGGGCTCCATTGGTGCATTGCCTGTAGCTTTTCTTGTGGTAGCTATTGGGATGAGCCTGGGGGGTACTACCGGTTATGCGATTAATCCTGCCCGTGATCTTGGTCCACGGATCATACATGCGCTGGTACCTATAAAAAACAAAGGAGGAAGCAACTGGTCGTATGCATGGGTTCCAATACTCGGTCCGATTACAGGCGCATTAATTGCTGCAGGAATATTCCTCTTACTACAATAATGACATTTTCAAGTGAGCATTCCTTTTAAAATATCCAATACTACTATTAAATGGATTGCCCGGTATTCCGGGATGGTATTTGCAATTCTTTTATTGGCATTTGCAATTGGTGAAGGTGTTAAAAAAGATGACTTGTCTGACCTTTCCACAACAGAATACCTACTATTTGCGGCCTTTTCAAGTATCTGGACAGGCTATGCGTATGGTTGGTTAAACGAGAAATGGGGTGCGATTTTGATTTTGGGTGGATGGCTGGGTATTTATACGATCAATTTTGCCGGATCTGGGAAATTTCCCGAAGGGTTTTTTATGGTTTCGCTGGTCTTTCCAGGGATAATGTATGCGGTGTATATTATTAATCTAAGAAAGATGAGGTAGCAATACTGCTACTGGCACAACACTATCACTGGCGTAAGCGTCTCGGCTGTACCTTTTCCCAAAAAAATAGGACAAGCGTACACTTGCGCTAGAAAGTATGATTCGAAAAGGCAATAAATCAATAATGTCTTCTACATTGGAGAATAAATAGTTTGTTTTTATCTGTGCGGTAAACAAGACGATGCTCCTGGTCAATTCTTCTGGACCACCAACCTGACAAGTTTCCTCGTAGTGGTTCCGGTTTACCAAGACCTTTAAATGGAGTCCGATGGCATTGCCTGATAAGTTCATTGATTTTCTTGAGTAATTTTTTATCAGTTTTCTGCCAATATAAATAATCCTCCCATCCAGGACTTAAGAACAGGATATCCATCATTCGATAAGATCCCTTTTAACCGCCTTCCCTTCTTCATATTCCTGAATTCCACGGGCTAATCTTTCTGCATTTTTTGAACTACCCAGAAGATAAATCGTTTCCTGCATACTTTCATAATCAGATTTTGAAATCACCACAATGTCCTCTGACTTACTTCTGGATACAAAAAGCGGAGCTTTGGTCTTTAATACAAGATCCAGAAAATTTTTAAGGTTTTGCCGAAAATTTGAATAGGTCGTTATTTCCATTCTCTAAAGATAGTAATTTTACCTTATTGTACAACATATTGTACTACTAATTTTAATACTCAAGCATAACCAACGTATGACTACATTAGTGACTTATTTATATTTAGAAAATAGATCAGAGTCCTCTCTGGTTTGGGGTTACTTTTAAATGACAAACACTCTACCTCACCAATCCAAACCTGAAATTCCAGGGGGACTTATAAAAGTCAGAATCACCAATACTGTTGTAACTGAAGTTATACAAAACCTGTACAACAGCTTTCAACTTTTTACTCAACCTGAATTCCCTGCCAAGACCTGCCATAAAAGATGTATTTGCAGCCTTGAATTTCTCAGATAGATTGTGCGTTAGCTGCTCAACCTCAACATGGGCAAAATAAGGCTTTTTTATAAAGTGTTCAGAATAAATCCGCCACCCTGCCGCATCATTTGAGTAATAATAACTATTAAACGGCGGCTTCGAAAATCCAAACGATGCCCTGTACGTTACGCCCATACCAAACGAAAATAATTTATTGACCCGATAGGCAACAGTAGGGCTGAAATCAATGCTATTGATACTGCCTCTCTGGATTTGTAATGTTCCACCCCACTTTATCCTCTTTCTAAATGGTTCTTCCTCAAGTGAATTTATTTTCCTGGCTGACGAAAGGTCCTTTGAATTGGGAACATAAGAATATTTCTTTTTTAACGCCTTCACTTTTGAAACGGATTCACTGATAACGGAAGCATGCTGCATTGCAAATTCTGCTCCTTCCGACTTACCCTTGTTGATAAAGGAAGATTGGTTCGCACCCAATTTAAACTTATCAAACATTTTGGCTTGTTTTTGTAATTCGCCAACCTCTTTAATCCTTGCAGCAGCTTCATTTTCTGCTATCTCCGGAAGTTTATCCAGCCAATTTTTTCCCACTTCACCTATACTATCAATATTCATCGCACGCATCCCATCCATTTGTGATTTACTCGCATTTAGTTGGTCCGTTCTTTTTTTAATTTGAAGATAGGTCTCTTCTTTCGTAAACTCTTTTAATGCCGGGTCAGCGATTGCGCGCACATTCAAGTCATTGCTTATAACCCGATCCACTTCTGAATCAATTTTGTCAATACCATATGCTTTACGCAAGGAATCAGATTTCAAGATCAGTTCTTCCTTATATTGTATTGACTTATTTGTTCCATGTTCCTTCAACAACCTTTTTGCCATTACAAGCGAATCCCGTTTGTACTTTCTTATATTTTTGTGGAGAACCCTGGCCGCATCAATAACCTGTTTATCGGTATCTGTTAACAGGATATTCGATTTTATTTGGGTAAAGCCCTCACCTGGATTGATAATTAGTATCCCCGCGCTAAATAATAAGATAAATTTTAACATTGTGGGTAAAATTATGGCAATGAAGTACTTGTAAACAATGTAGGAATAATTTTACCGATTGCAAAAAATCAATGAAAATATTTTACACTAATCACTTAGTTGATAAACTAATACTTTAGTGTTATATTTAGTCTTTATCAGTCAACATAATACCAAGCTATGGATCAAACAAATATTAAAATACTTACGAAGGCTGAAGAACAGGTAATGCAGCTGTTGTGGAAACTAAAAAGGGCCGTTATAAATGACCTCCTGGATAAAATACCAGAACCCCGCCCGGCCTACAATACCGTGTCAACCATTACCCGAATTCTGGTAAAAAAAGGATTTGTTGGCTTCAAAGCTTATGGAAAAACCCACGAATATTATCCTTTAATTGAAAAGGATGAATACAGGAATTTTTATTTGAAAAATTTCCTTTCAGGATACTTTGGCGGTTCGTTTCAAAATCTTGTATCCTTTTTTGCAAAAGAGAACGATATTGAACCTACGGATCTGGAAAATATGATCAACGAAGTGGAAGAAGAAATAAAAAAAAGTAATTCGTGAATAACCCGCTGCACTATATTATTGAATCCTCCATTATCCTTGCAATATTTTTACTGTTGTTTAACTTGTTATTAAGAAAAGAAAAAAGTTTTCAATACAACAGGTACTTCCTGCTCGTTGCGCCTCTACTGGCACTCATTTTGCCTTTGCTCAACCTTCCGTTTCTATCGGGAATGGATTCGAACGAATCACTAAGTTTTGTTTATGACCTGCCTATTCTTGTTTCGGGGGTTACCACATTTATAGAACCTGAAATACAGCAAAGATCTATATCCCCCTGGATTATGACTATTTATATTGGCGGTGTATTGATTTATATCGTCCGTTATGCAATTCAATTGTTTGAAATTTACTCCATCATAAAGACAGCAAAAAGCAAAATAATGGTTGGAGATATCACATTGATAATTTCCAATAAACCTCTTCCAACATTTTCTTTTATGAGATACATCGTGATTGGATGTGATAAATCAATAGACGAGGCTTCATTTGCACACGCGCTGGAGCATGAGCGGGTTCACATTAGGCAAAAACATTCATTTGATGTCTTATTTATCGAGCTAATCTCCATTTTTTTATGGTTCAATCCTGTAATACACTATTTTAAAATCTCTATTCGTGAAAATCATGAGTTCCTGGCAGATCAATATGCTGCCGGAAACAGACCTCTTGATTATTCGCTTGCGCTACTAAAAGAGTTACAAAAAGGAGCGAATAATCGGATCCCAAGTTATTTTTCAATGAACCTGACCAGGCGCCGATTGAAAATGATTGCATCGGGCAAAAGTTTATCTTCCGCCCTGAAACCTGTGGTTTCACTCCCATTTATCCTACTTATTTTTATTGGGTTTTCTTGTAAAAATGATCTCCTGGAGAAAAATATACCGATGATCGATCGTGTTGAAGCTGACTTTTACAGCAATACACCGGGAGATTTTGAAAAAATCATGAAAGACCTGGAAATAAGATACCCCCAAAAATTATTTTTTTTCAGGAT
>CAZONK010000072.1:0-7717 GCA_964581095.1 uncultured Roseivirgaceae bacterium | reverse complement strand
TTTTATGGGAAAGCACTTAGGGCAATCTGGTCACTTGACGGATACTACAAACCAGGGATTCTTGGTGACAATCAGGTAAATGTAGAAATGGAACTACCTGTTCATTTCAGAAGGAAATGATATTAAAATTTTCTTGCCAGGACTTCGTTTAAAATCACTGCTTTTTTGATATCATCAGGATCAGTAAGCATCTCCTTAATCTCTGCCGCCATTGAATATTTTTCTTCGATTTTATATTTTAAGAACCTTCCGGAGCCAGGCTTTGTATCTTTAAGCTCCCCAATGGTCTCCAAAGACTGATCAGCTGTAGCTTCCTCATATCTCTTTTTGATTGCTTCTTCTTCAAATGTAGAGATCAAAGTTTCACCCATATGGTCCTTTGTCCAGTCAACCGGCTTGTACTGTCTATCAGATACTTCAATTGATTCCTTTACCTCTACTACTTCTTCTGGTTCAGGTTCTGCTGGTTTTCCGGGCTTACCTTGTCCTGTAAGTTGCTTCAAAAGTTCTTCAAAAGATAATGATGGCATTTCTTCTTCGTTTTCTTTTGAAGGTGGCGCCACACTTTTAGGTTTTGGTGGAAGGTTTTTCTTCTTCTTCTTTCCCCGGGTAAGAAAATAAATTAATCCGAAGAGGATATAGAATAGTATTTCAGGATTATCCATAGTGTTAAACAAAAATAAATAAAATAAATTTTACTTTTGAGTACTTCAACACATTATAAAATAAACAGTATTGCCAAACAAATTATATGGAGTTAGAAAAACTTGAAATAAAGGGGTTTAAAAGTTTTGGCGACAAAATTATTATCCATTTCGATAAAGGGATCACAGGCATTGTGGGGCCCAATGGATGCGGTAAATCAAATATAGTGGATGCAATCCGGTGGGTTCTGGGGGAACAGCGAATAAAAGCGCTCCGGTCAGAAAAAATGGAAAACATCATTTTTAACGGGACAAAGAAAAGAAAACCCCTGCAAATGGCGGAAGTTTCGCTGACTTTCAATAACACAAAAAATATTCTTCCTACCGAATATTCGCAGGTTACCATCACGAGAAGATACTATCGGTCGGGTGAGGGAGAGTACGAGCTAAATGGTGTAAAATGCAGGTTAAAAGACATTACCAATCTGTTTATGGATACCGGCATTACATCGAACACCTATGCCATTATTGAACTGGGTATGGTGGATGACCTTTTGAATGATAAAGACAATGCAAGAAGGGGTTTGTTTGAAGAAGCAGCAGGGATATCAAAATTTAAGAAAAGGAAAAAAGAAACTTTAAGGCGCCTCAGCGATACCGATGATGACCTGGAACGTGTAGATGACCTGCTCTATGAAATTGAGAAAAATCTCAAATCACTTGAAAAACAGGCACGCCAGGCAACACGGTATTACAAATTAAAAGATGACTATAAAACAAAAAGTATTGAACTGGCAAAGATTAAACTTTCAGGATATAATACTTCTTTGCAAAATGTTACCGGTCAGATAGAACGTGAAAACGACAATAAAATTGAACTTACAAAGAAGATTGCTGCTAAAGAAGCGGACCTTCAGAAGCTTAAAACGGACCTGGTACACAAAGAAAAAGCCCTTGCCTCAAATCAGAAAGCCCTCAACGAACATGTTAATAAAATAAGGCAGTACGAAAGCGATAAACAGATCAAAAGCGAGCGCTTACGCTTTCTGAATGACAAGAGTGACAATCTGAGGGACCAACTCGATCAGGATAAGAAAAGTCATGACCGGGCATCATTTAGTATCAGCAGCCTGATAAAGGAGAAAGAAGATGCGGAGCGAATATTACTTGAGATAAAGGAAAAACTGGAGGTATCAAGAGACGGACGCGACGATCAAAGGGCAAGGACCGACCTGCTGCAGGAAGAAGTTAGTACGCTAATACAGGTTCATAAAAGTAAGCGGGAAGAGGTATTTCAAATCAATAAATCGCTTGAGATAAAAGAGATCCAGGTAAGCACACTCAAACATGAAATTGAAAAATCAGCAACCGATACCAGTGAACAAAGTGAAAGCCTTGTTTCGTTTGAGAAAAAATCAGGAGAATTAAAAAAACAACTTGACAGGAAATCCGCGCTGCTCAAAAAAGAAAAAGCAGAAGAAATTAAGCTGCAGGAAAGAATAACTTCCAGTGAGAAGACCATAGAAGTAATTCGGGAAGAATTGAACCAGGTTACACGAAAACTGGATGCACGGCAAAATGAGTATAACCTCACAAAGTCATTGGTCGATAACCTTGAGGGATTTCCTGAAGCTATTAAATTTTTAAAGAAAGTGTCTGGCTGGGGTACAAATGTGCCCCTTCTATCAGATATCATTTCTACAAGTGATGAATTCAGGGTAACCATTGAAAACTACCTTGAGCCATTTATGAACTATTATGTAGTTGATAAAGAAGCAGATGCTTATAAGGCCGTAAACCTGCTTAACGATGCTTCAAAAGGTAGGGCCCACTTTTTTATTCTTGACAAGTTTAAGGACTTTCATCCTTCCCCTGCTAAAATATTTGACACCGCGTTTCCAGCAACGGAGATTGTTGAGTATGAATCAAAATATGCCAAGTTATTCAGCCACATACTTAACAACGTCTATATTACGGATTCCGAAACGAAAATGCCAGATGAAGAAGATTGCATTTTCATTACCAGGAATGGTAAAATCACTAAAAGGAAATTCAGTATTTCAGGAGGTTCAGTAGGATTATTTGAAGGTAAAAAGATAGGGAGGGCAAAAAATATTGATAAGCTGGACAAAGAGATAAAAAATATTCAAAAACAGATTCAAAAAATAGAAAAGAGCCTGTCACAAGAGCAAATCGAGTTGGAGTCTTCACGCAATAAAACGAAGAAAGAGGAAATTGAAGAGTTACAACTTGATATCAACCACATAAACGAGGAATATATTTCTATAAGCACCAAATATGAGCAATATGTAAAAATGCTGAATAGTGCTGATCTTAAGAAAGAAGACCTGATTTCAGACATTAAGCGTCTCACCAAAGAGATTGAAAAACTCAGGCCACAAAGCGATACCGAAGATCAAAATCTTGCGAAGATCGATACAAAACTCCAGACTGTTCAGGAGGAATTGAACGTAGAATCGCAACTGTACACTGAAAAAAGCAATGCCTACAATGAAGAAAATATCTTCTTTCACCAACAGGGAAACAGGGTTTCGAGCCTGGATCAGGAAATCAGCTATAAAAAGAATACGCTACAATCCACAAGGGAACGTATTGAAAAGAATACTGAAGAGTTGAAAAGTAACGAAGAGGAGATAAAAACAATGATTGCAAATTCATCTACCGATGATGATGAACTTGTAGGGTTTTACAAAGAAAAAGAAAGTATTGAAACGGGAGTAAATGAGGCCGAGAAGACATACTATACCGTACGCGGCGATATCGACAAAACCGAAACGGAAGAACGTGAGATCCAACGCAATCGTGAGGGCATTGATTCGATATTGATGGAAATGCATAATCAACTTAGTGAAATAAAGATTGAACTAAGTGGCGTAAAGGAGAGATTATCAGTTGAGTTTAACATCAACATAGAAGACCTCAAATCAGACGTGGAAGAAAGCGGACAAAGCAAGGATGAGGATGAAGATGAGGAGACGCTACAAACAAAAGTTGATAAAATAAAACAAAGGATTGAGTCTATTGGACCAATAAACCCAATGGCTATGGAGGCCTATGAAGAAATTCAGGAACGGCATAAGTTTATCACTGTTCAAAAAGAGGATCTAGCCAAAGCTAAAGAATCACTACTGATCACCATTGATGAAATTGACATGGTTGCAAAGGCGACCTTTCTGGAAGCATTCAGCAAAATAAAAGAAAATTTCATAAAAGTATTTCGGCATTTATTTACCGAACAAGATGACTGCGACCTGCATCTTTCAAATCCTGATAATCCATTGGAATCTTCTATCGAGATTATGGCAAAGCCAAAAGGTAAAAAGCCCTTATCGATCAATCAACTATCGGGAGGTGAAAAAACACTCACGGCTACTTCATTACTATTTGCCATCTACCTGATTAAACCCGCTCCATTTTGCATTTTTGATGAGGTTGATGCACCACTGGATGACGCCAACATAGATAAATTCAATCAGATCATTCATCAATTCTCAGATGATTCCCAATTTATCATTGTTACTCACAACAAACGTACAATGACCAGTACGGATATTATTTATGGAATAACAATGGCCGAACAGGGCATTTCGAAAGTAGTACCCGTTGACCTGAAAGAACTAGCCTGATAATTTGTTATAAGAAATCAGGATTTGGATTTTACACGGCTTGGCTTAAAATCAAACATACCTTGTGCGGTAATAGCTTCAGCAACTTTGTTGGGAACGTAATCCTCCCAACCCGGAGTGCAGTGTTTTATCATATCCAGAACATCATCTGAAATTATATCCAGGTGCTCCTTTTGGTAGTCTCGCGATCCTTCAATTTTATTATTTTTGACAAGATAATCCAACAATGGACTCAGATTATCAGGAATATCGAAATCTTTTAGTTCATAAACTTCATCAGAGTCCCTTTTAAGCGAAGGATACACATATAACTTTACGTTTTTCCCAAACAAAATACCAAATGCTTCAAGAATCCCTCCGTACAATTTAGTATAATATGACTCATCGAATACACTGTGAAGATTATATATACCCAGTATAATGCCCATTTTATAACTTCGTGTAAACTGGGCCATATAATTCACAAGCTTATAGTATTCCCTGTATCCTGAAATGATCACATTCTGATCCAATGAATTCAATAAGTCCGCTGTCTGCAGGTATTCGTTCAGGTCAATATCATCATTCGCTTTCTTTAAATCGTGAAGATTTAATTCAGCAAGGGTAATAATATTTTCTTTCTCAACATCGGGTTCCTTTCTAAATTGCCTGAAACCCGTAAGCATCATGTCAACATTCACATGGGTAACCGGTTTGAACCGTCCACGTAAAATCAGCGCATTCTTCTTGTAGAGTGCCTCGGAGGGTTGCTGTACCTGGCCATTTTTATCAAACATTGCCAGATTGCTTAATCCATTTTTTACAAGAAGAAGGCTCATCAACCGGTTATCAATATGTACGAAATCGGGTCCGCTGATTCGAAACATATCAATTTCAACCCTATTTTTTTCCAGGTTATCTACAAGGGAACAAGCCAGTTTATCAGGGTCCCTTGAGTGAAATACAGTATAAATCAGGTTTACTCCAATGATTCCGAGCGCCTCCTGCTGCCAGTTGGCATTTGTGTCGTTGAGGCGTACATGGATAACACATTCATTATATGCTGCCATCGGATATAATTGAAATCGAATACCTACCCAACCATGACCACTATTCGTCTTTTTATAATTGATTGTCTCAATTGTATTGGCAAAAGCAAAAAAACAAGTCCGGTTAGCAATTTTTGTCAGCCTTTTAATCATCAGGCCATACTCCTTGTCAAGCATTCTGACTAATCGTTCTTCGCTTACATATCGTGCAGAAGCTCCATAGATTGCATCAGAAAATGACATATCATATGCTGACATGGTTTTGGCTATCGTTCCGGATGCACTCCCCACTTTGAAAAAATAGGCAGCTACCTCCTGCCCTCCACCAATTTCTGCAAATGAACCATATATCTGTGGATTCATGTTCAGATCGAATGCTTTGCGCTTTGTGGTTAGTTTAATTTCTGTGTCCATTTACAATGGTTATCTTCTTGTTGCAATTATCCCTTAGGTAAATTTATCTTTTTGCACCCACAAAGAAAACATCGATAGAGTATTTGTTCTTTTTGAAAGTTCTTTTTGATAGATACCGAATTTGATTAAATTGTGGAAACTTTTAACTGACCTCTAACTTTTTAAACTAAATCTAACAAAATGGGAATTGAACTAGGTGTCCTTGACTTTATAACCTTACTGATAATTATTGCCGCGTTTTTCTTATTAATAAATGTCCGGTTTCTGAAACTACCATCAACAATTGGATTGATGATACTGGCACTGTCACTTTCACTTTTCATAATTTTTGGAGAAGCTTTCTTTAGTACTCTAAAAGTGCTTTCACATGACCTGATGGACAAATACAACTTTTCAGATGTATTGTTCAAGGTAATGCTATCGTTCCTTCTGTTTGCCGGTGCCCTGGAAATGGACCTTGCAACCATGGGTAAAGAAAAATGGACGATCTTAGTTTTGGCAACACTGGGGGTAATTATTTCTACTTTCATTGTTGGTTATGCCATATACTTTATGTTGCCGATCGTAGGGCTTCAATTGGATTTTATTTATTGTTTACTGTTTGGGGCGCTCATTAGTCCAACAGACCCAATCGCGGTACTGGCAATGATCAAGAAAACCAAAGTTTCTAAAAGTCTTGAATCTCAGATTGCTGGTGAATCCTTATTTAATGACGGAGTTGGTGTAGTTGTATTCCTTACGATTGTGAGTATTGCATTTAGTACCGGACCTATGGTGAGCCCGATGGAAGTAGCTTTTTTGTTTGGAGAAGAAGTAATCGGTGGTATTCTTCTCGGGGCACTTTTTGGATATATAGGCCTTAAATTGCTTTTGATTATCGAAAATGAATATACTGAAATTGAAGTGCTTGTTACCCTTTCTATGGTACTTGGGGGTGCGAGTATAGCAGAAATGATACATGTATCTGGTCCGCTGGCAATGGTAACAATGGGGTTATTTGTAGGAAATAAAGGAAGAAGTAAGGAGCTTGAAGAGGCAGCAGGTGAGTATGTTTATAAATTCTGGCACCTGATGGACGAAGCAATGAATGCCATTCTTTTCATCCTTATTGGCTTACAGATTATCAGGATTACCTGGAGTCTGGATTATTTTGCTGCAGCCGGTTTTGCCATTCTAATTGTTCTTACATCAAGGTTTATCAGTGTAGGAGTACCCATGACAGCGCTTCGAACGGTTAAAAAATATCCAAAATGGACAATCAGGATACTAACCTGGAGTGGCTTACGTGGGGGAATTTCCGTTGCCCTTGCTCTTTCGTTATATGACAATGCCAAGGAGTATAATGTAAACATTGAAATCGTTGATCTGATCGTTGTTATGACTTATTGTGTCGTATTATTTTCTATTGTTGTTCAGGGTCTTACCATTGGTAAATTATTTGCAAAAGCCAATAAAGAAAATAACCCGCCTCCGGTAGAAGATTCGACAGCTGAAGAAAAGCCCGCAGAATCATAAAATAGTTTAGCATGGATGCGAGCGGGCAATATACCAGTGGGTACTCAGGTACTCCACTGGTTAAAAAATTGGGTATCAGGGAAGGATACTCGCTCCTTGTCATCAATGCCCCGGATAATTATTTTGAATTGGTAAACCCGCTTCCACCAAATGTTCAAATAGCCAATCGGAATGAGTCCAACCTGGACGTTATTCACTACTTTGAAAAAAGTTTGTCAATGTTTGAAGAGCGGTTTATTCATTTGAAAAAACAGCTCAATAAAAATGGTATGATGTGGATTTCATGGCCCAAAAGGAATTCAGGAATTTCTACAGACATGAATCGGGACCTTATTCGTGAATTTATACTGCAAAGTGAATTGGTGGACGTAAAAGTTTGTGCAATTGATGAAACCTGGTCAGGTCTTAAATTTGTGTAACTACTCAGCCCTATTTTGACTAAAACAAAGTATTTAAAGTGCGGTTTTAG
>CAZONK010000071.1:0-14688 GCA_964581095.1 uncultured Roseivirgaceae bacterium | reverse complement strand
CCTCCGATATTTTCTTTTATATAAGCAAAAATATCAATCAATCGTGGATCCTTAAAATAAGTACTGTTAGTAGCAAGTTGTTCAACGAATAGGTTCTTGACAATTATATACCTGATTATCTCTACCACAAGTTCCTCAGTAAGCAACTTGATCAACCTTTCATTCCCGGGCAGGTCCGAATCCGTTTCAAGAACAATATGATGAATTACGCTGGAAATCTCTCCACTGCGAATTTTAAATGGAGGAACATCGAGGGATGTAAAAAAATTAACCGAGTTAAAAACTTTTGCTTCAAAAGAAACGTAGCTGAAACTATCAAAACTCGCATCATTTGAAACTTCATTTTCATAATGACGAAAGTATAGCTCTTTCTTGTTTATAAAATCATCATTTGAAAGCGTAATGACAGGATCTTTGCCATATGAAATATCAAGGGTCTTACCTCCAGGTATAAACAAAATCTCTCCTGATTTTACCGTTTCATTTTTCTTGTCAAATTGAATTTCTCCCTTTCTCAGAAGAATAATTGTATTTTCTACATCATAGGAATTTTCAATTTTAACGGGTTGTAAAATATTAATATTATTCCCCTTTATATATCTTACTCCTAATGATTCAATTATTTTATTATAATCTTCCATTTATCTAAATATCGATCAATTAACAATAATTTAAGTCCAACTGAACCTAAATCAAATCTAATATAGTTTCCTTAAAATAAAAAAAATACGAGGTGTAATATTGGATTTTTACAAGAAAGGTAAAAATTTCTATCTCAGCAATTCCCGAGATATTACAATTTTTTGTATCTCAGAAGTACCTTCATAAATCTGGGTTATTTTAGCATCCCGCATCATTCGTTCAACATGGAATTCACGTACATACCCGTAACCACCGTGCACCTGAACAGCTTCAATTGTAACCTCCATTGCAATTTCTGAAGCATAAAGTTTTGCCATTGCACTTTCCTTGGTAAAATCCTCCCCACGGTCTTTTTTATTGGCAGCCTGTAATAACAAAAGCCGGGCAGCAGCAATTTTTGTAGCCATATCAGCAAGTTTAAACTGAATGGCCTGGTGTTGGGATATCAGTTTCCCGAACGCCGACCTTTCTTTGGAATATTTTAATGCTAATTCAAATGCACCTGATGCGATTCCCAAAGCCTGGGATCCTATTCCAATACGTCCCCCATTGAGGATATTCATAGCAAACTTAAACCCAAACCCATCATCACCAATACGATTTTCCTTAGGCACCTTTACATCGCTAAACATCAAGGAATGGGTATCTGAACCCCGAATACCCATTTTATCTTCCTTCTTACCAACAGTAAATCCATCATAGGATTTTTCAACAATAAGTGCATTTATTCCCTTGTGCCTAAGCTCAGGATGAGACTGTGCAAAAACAAGGCACACATTGGCCGAATTACCATTTGTTATCCAGTTTTTAGTGCCATTGAGCAAGTAATAATCACCTTTATCTTCAGCGGTTGTACGCTGAGAAGTGGAATCAGACCCCGCTTCAGGTTCACTTAAACAAAAAGCACCCAGGCATTCGCCGGTAGTAAGCTTTGTCAGGTATTTCTGTTTTTGTTCTTCCGTTCCATGGGATTCTATCCCCCAGCAAACGAGGGAATTATTCACTGACATTATTACGGCTGCGGATGCATCAACCTTGGCAATTTCTTCAATGGCGAGTACGTAGGATATGGAATCCATTCCACCACCGTTATATTTTGGGTCCACCATCATTCCCAGGAATCCCAGTTCCCCCATCATCTTGACCTGTTCGGCGGGAAATTTTTGATTTATATCCCTGTCAATTACTCCCGGAAGTAGTTCCTTTTTGGCAAAATCACGTGCGGCATCGCGTACAGCTAATTGTTCTTCCGTAAATTCAAAAACCATTTTTCCTCAAATTATAATCTAAATTTTCTAATCACGCCCTCCTAAAAATATAGACAAAAAGTAGAGCAGGGTAACCAAAGAACCCAGAGCAGCAACTACATAGGTCATTGCCGCCCATTTCAACGCATCTTTCGCCATAGAATGCTCCTGCGAAGATACAACCCCTTTTTGTTCAATCCATGCAAGCGCCCTTTTGCTCGCATCAAATTCAACTGGTAAGGTAATAAAGGAAAATAATGTCAGAACGAAATAGCATCCGATAACCACAAGCAGTAGTAACTGCCAGTTTGTGCCAAGAATGAAGAAACCTCCAAAGATTGACATCAGCATGATGAAATTCAAAATTCGTCCACTGGCATTCTGTACGGGGACCAACGCTGTGCGGAGCGTAAGCATACCGTAGGCAGTGGCATGTTGTACAGCATGGCCGCATTCATGTGATGCAACCGCCGCTGAAGCCGCAGACCGACCATGATACACACTTTCGCTCAGGTTTACGGTTTTATTCATTGGATTATAATGATCCGTTAATTGTCCCTGTACGCTCATTACCTTAACATCGTAAATACCATTGTCATGCAACATTTGTTCAACAACTTCTTTGCCCGACATATTGCTGCGTAGTTGTATTTGTGAATATTTTTTGAACTTGTTTTTGAGTCTTCTGTTTACCGCAAAACTCAAAATCGCGAAAACAATAAATATTATGATTAATCCTGACATAGCTCTTCTATTTATTTTTATTAATTATTTTATCAATTAGTGCGGAGGTAGAGTACCCTTTCAATAAAGGTATTGTTTCGACTTTACCGCCGTTATTTTCAACAATATCGGCACCTACAATTTCACTGATGCTATAATCATCACCTTTCACCAAAATATCCGGTAATGTTATCTCTATCAACCGGTGTGGAGTGTCTTCTTTAAATAATGTAACGAGATCTACAAATTGTAAAGCAGCAAGGACCTTCGCCCTGGCAACTTCACTTACCAAAGGCCTCCCTTTACCTTTTATGCTTTTAACTGACGCATCACTGTTTAAACCAACAACAAGTTTGTCCCCAAGATGCCTTGCTTTTTCAAGATAATCCACATGACCGGCATGAAGAATATCGAAGCACCCGTTACTGAATACTATTTTGGAACCCTCTTTTTGCCAGTTTTTTATCTGCAATTTAAAGCGGTCTTCAGAAACAACTTTATTTTCAGTGAAATCACTGATCATTCGACTTTCTTTTATTTTGTAATAATACCGTAACAATCATACCAATACCACCAAAGAATATTACAGCCAATACCTGGGATGAGTGCAAAATTGTAGCAAAAAGCAGGCCATCATCCAATTCAATTCCGTATAATACCAATACACTGCTTACCAGAACATGAAATGCCCCAATCCCACCCTGAACGGGGGTTGCCATGCCAATACTACCTGTCACTAAAATCGTTAATCCTGCCAAAAGTGACAATCCTGAAGTTTCTTCAACTGAAAATACCACCATGTAAGTCAAACTGTAATAAAGTAACCACAAGAGAACGGTACTACCCCAAAATCCAATTTTATTATCAATTTTTCTGATACTGAATATCCCATCTACAATCCCCCTCAGTAGATTCCTGATTTTCAAAAAGAGGGGAATACGTTTCAGTCTTTCTTTGTAAATACGAATAACAAGATAGAGTACGATCAACACCAAAAAACCTATTCCTGCTATTATATAAAGGGCATACAGGTTTTGCAGAATCCCAGAAAGCTTCGTCTGAAATAAATCCTTAAAAAAATTGCTCAACAGATTGTATTCCAGCACCAGGTTGATGAGCACAAGTGAAATTAACGTCAACAAATCAATGAGACGTTCAGCAACTACCGATCCGATAGATACCGTCATATCCACATTGTCTGTTTTTTTTAAGACGCCACAACGTGTAATTTCGCCCATCCGTGGTACAAATAGATTGGCTATGTACCCGACCATTACAGCATTGAATGTGCGAAAAGTGCTTAGTGTATAACCTACCGTCTTTAGCATAATACGCCAACGGTAAGCCCGGACCCAATGAGCAATCATCATGAGCGTGATTGAAAAAACGATGTACCTGTACTTTATCTCAGATATCCTTGAAAACATTTCTTTTACATCAATCTGCTTGAAAACAACCCATAGCAGGAGTCCTGCTACTCCAAGTGCAATTAAATATGTAATGCTTTTTTTTATCACCTTTTGATTTTAAAAATGTTTATTGGAATTGATGGACAGTTGACTTTTCATTTTAGTTCTCTCCACTTCCCGTGTTATCACAAATTATATTATCAATCAATCGAACCCCGCCCACGTTGGCAGCTACACACAGAGCCACGGTATCGTCGGGTTGACCTGAATCCAATATTTTAAATGTATTAAGGTCTACAACATTGAAATACTCCAGATTAATGCCTTTATTACTTTTAAAAAAAACATCAGCTTTATATAAAACTTCTTCTATAGAGAAATTATTCAATAACATTTCTTCTCCTTTTTTCAAGGTTTTGTACATCATCGATGCGATTATAAGCTCATCTGCATTTAGTCTTGCATTGCGGGATGACATTGCCAGTCCATCCGATTCGCGTTTAGTGGGTACTACTTCAATTTTGATATCAAAACTCAAATCCTTAACCATTAGTTTAATTAGTACTAACTGCTGAAGATCCTTCTGCCCGAAATAAGCTTTATCTGGTTGAACAATATTGAATAATTTGGAAACAACTAATCCTACACCGTTAAAATGGTCAGGCCTGAACTTGCCTTCCATTATTTCTCCTTTCTTTCCAAAGTTAATGACTGTTTCCGCACGTTGCGAGTACATTTCGCTGATACTTGGCATAAAAACAATGGAAACCCCATTATCATTTAACTTATCAAGATCTTCACTAATAGATTGCGGATAGCTACTGAGGTCCTGAGGGTTATTAAATTGCACAGGATTTACAAATATGCTACATACCGTAATATCATTCTGATTTGTGGAACTCCTTATTAAATCAAGATGTCCTTCATGCAAATAACCCATTGTAGGGACTAATCCTACAGATAGCTGTTGCAGTCTATAACTTTTTAAACTTTTACGGAGCTCGGCGATCTCTTTAAAAACCTCCATATTGGAACAAAATACGAGTTAAAAGGTCGCAAAATTAGCCGATAGGTTTGTAAGTATCTTGAATAAGGCAATTATTTTTAATATCTTTGTGACCCTTTTTAAACGAAAAATTTTACCAATTCAATTTTAAATATGGAATCTATTCGAATTCTTTATGTAGCAATGGAAATAAACCCTTTCCTACAGACTTCAGAAGTTGCAGACTTTGTAAGGCGACTTCCGCAAGCAATGCAGGAAAGAGGTATGGAGATCAGAATTCTTGTACCGAGATTTGGTTTAATTAATGAGCGAAAGAACAGGCTTCATGAGGTTGTTCGATTGTCCGGAATAAATATTTCCGTTGGAGATGAAGAGAAGCCCCTTGTTATAAAAGTAGCATCTATACCGAATGCAAAACTGCAGGTTTATTTCATTGACAATGAGGATTATTTCCACAGGAAGTATGTTTTTCATGATACCAATGACAAATTTTACGACGACAACGATGAGCGGGCAATATTCTTTTGCAAAGGTGTACTTGAAACGGTTAAAAAATTAGGCTGGGCCCCGGATATTGTTCATTGCAATGACTGGATGACAGGTCTGATCCCACTCTATTTGAAAACAACCTATAAAAATGATCCTCTCTTTCAAAATACGAAGAGTGTTTTTACCGTTTACAATAATAAATTCAACCATAAATTTAATAGCAAGCTGGCTGACAAGGCAAAAATGCTTGATATTGAAGATAGCATGCTCAGTAATTTAAAATCAGCAGATTATGACGGATTCATCAAAATAGGACTTGAATATGCTGATGTAGTCATCAAAGCAAAAGAAGATATTGCTGATCTCGAAAGCTTACTGAACGGCATGAGTGTTGAAACCATTGAAAATGACGAAGAATCTTCTGAATCATATTACAAACTCTACAATCAACTTGTGGGATAGTATGCATCTGAAATATAGAGGAATATTGGGGCTGGTTCTGGGATTAGCCCTTTTACTTTTCAACTCATGTGAAGAACCTGGCAGGATTGGTATCGATGATGTTGATCCTGATGCACTGGCATTCAAAACCACATATTCATCCTTTATCCTGCCTGCGAAACTCATTCAGGTAGATTCGTTGATAACCAGCAATGCGGGTGCACTCATGGTTGGAAAAGATCAAGATCCATATTTTGGGGAGGTAGTAGCTAAATCTTATACCCAATTGTGGTTATCAAACACACCAAATTTTAGTGAAGACGCTGTTTATGATTCCATGGTTTTACAATTACCATTTTTTAACGTCAGCGGTACAGATATCAGATCATTAAATGACATTAAAATATATCGACTTGAAGAAGACCTTGACGTTTTTAGGGCATATTACAATTTCTCTGAATTGACAGTTTCAGATCAAATCGGAGAAACATCGTTTGTTTACTTTACAGAAAACATTGATGAGGATGAAGTTGTAAAACTCGATACCATGATTCGAATAAATATGTCAAATGATCTTGGAATAGAGTTTTTTGATAAGATAAAAGATGAAGATGATACAATATTCTCTTCAAACGCAAATTTCCTTGATTATTTCAAAGGAATTTCCATCGAATCAGGAGATCGTTATAGTTCGATAACTGGATTTGATCAGGACAATGATGATGCTATAATAGTATTGTTTTATCATGTATTTGATACCGAAGGAGAACCCGTAGCATCGAGCTATATATTTAACATCAAAAATTCAACCCATTTTAATAATATTAAATATGACCGGACGGGTACACCAATTGAAGGAACTGAAGAGCCCTATATCGAACATTCGGCCTCTGATGAATACCTGTATTGTCAGTCTGGAACAGGACTGGGGATCAAATTTGACTTTCAACCGCTTCTTGACTACGCAGATTCAGTCGGCCCAATGATTATTAACCTTGCAATTTTAACATTGGGATCAGTGGATGAATTTCCCCAATATCTTCAACCTCCTTCATCTGTAATTTATTATTATACCGACAGCACCAACCGACGTGTATTTGATGATGCAGGCTTCCCGCGTACAATTCAGCAGGATAATCCCAATGTTGATGCTGCCGGGGCCCAATTTGCCCTTAATGCAAAGTTTAAAATTGATGAAGAAGAATATCCGAAATCTTATTCTGATGGTGTTTCCAATACATTACAGGCAATGATCGAAGGTAGAATTGATAAGCAACATGTGGTGGCAGTACCTTTGCCTACCATCAATGCCGTTTCTGTGAGCCGGTTTAGACTCAACCCTCAAAATATTAAATTGGAAATCTATTTTACGACTTCAAATACTATTTCAAATTCTGAAAATTAAAATAATTTAAGTTTTATGTGTGGTATCGTTGCTTATGTAGGTAAAAAGCAAGCCTATCCCATCATTGTTAAAGGTTTGAAAAGGCTCGAATATCGTGGGTATGATTCTGCAGGAATTGCCCTTTTGAATGGATCTGTAGACATTTACAAAAAGAAAGGCCGCGTTGTAGATCTTGAGAAATTTATTGGTAATAAAGAATTAAAAAGTACCATCGGAATTGGTCATACACGGTGGGCAACGCATGGTGAACCCAACGATGTAAATGCACACCCCCATTTTTCTCCAAACGGGAAACTGGCTATGATCCACAATGGGATTATTGAGAATTACGCCTCTTTAAAATTGGACCTTCTCAATAAAGGCTACTCGTTTAAAAGTGAAACTGATACCGAAGTATTCATTGCGTTTATTGAATACATCCAGGAAGATACTAAATGCACACTTGTAGAAGCAGTACGTCTTGCGTTGAATAAGATTGTGGGAGCTTATGCAATTGTTATTGTATCGAATGAGCATCCGAATATGCTTATTGCTGCAAGAAAAGGAAGCCCATTGGTAATTGGTTTGGGCGATGACGAATTCATGCTTGCTTCGGATGCAACACCTATCGTGGAATATACTAACGAAGTCGTTTATCTCAACGATGAAGAAATGGCAATAATCCAGGATGGTAGCCTTACCGTTAAAACCATCAGGGATGAAAAAAAAGATCCTTTTATCCAAACGCTGGATATTGAGTTGGGTGCCATTGAAAAAGGAGGTTATGAGCACTTTATGCTCAAAGAAATATTTGAACAACCAAAATCAGTGAAAGACTGCCTGAGAGGACGAGTGAATGCTGAGATTGGCCGCGTAGTATTAGGAGGCATACGTGAATATCGAAATAAAATAGTTCGCTCGGAACGAATAGTGATTGTTGCTTGTGGTACCTCCTGGCACGCAGGCCTTGTGGCAGAATACCTGTTCGAAGAATATTGTAGAATCCCTGTAGAAGTTGAATATGCTTCCGAGTTCAGATACCGGAAACCTGTAATTAAAGAAAATGATGTGGTTTTTGCCATTTCACAATCAGGAGAAACAGCAGATACGATTGCAGCGCTGGAACTTGCAAAATCAAAAGGTGCTACCATATTTGGGGTTTGCAATGTAGTTGGATCATCCATTAGCAGAATCACTGATGAAGGAGCTTATACCCATGCAGGCCCCGAAATTGGGGTTGCAAGTACCAAGGCATTTACAGCCCAGTTAACGGTATTGTCAATGATTGCTTTGATGATTGCCGAGCATAAAGGCACACTTCCTGCAAGCAGGTTTCATGAGCTGCTGGTCGAACTGGAAACCATTCCCTCCAAAATTGAGGAGGCGCTTAAACTAAACGACCAGATTGAACATATTGCAAGTGTTTTTAAAGATGCAACCAATTTTCTTTACCTGGGTCGTGGCTATAATTTCCCTGTTGCACTTGAAGGTGCCCTTAAATTAAAAGAAATATCATATATCCATGCTGAGGGATATCCTGCAGCAGAAATGAAACATGGCCCCATTGCACTGATCGATGAGGAGATGCCGGTAGTATTCATTGCAACGCGTGACAGCTCTTACGATAAAATTGTATCCAACATACAGGAAGTAAAAGCACGAAAAGGCCGTGTGATTGCTATTGTTTCAAAAGGCGATGAACTTATCCCAACAATGGCAGACTTTACAATTGAAGTACCCGAAACAGATGAAGCCCTTATGCCTCTGGTATCGGTTATTCCATTACAACTTCTATCGTACCATATTGCCGTTATGAGAGGGTGTAATGTAGATCAGCCAAGAAACCTGGCAAAGTCGGTGACAGTGGAATAATCTCAGTCTTCGAGTAGATAATCTTTTTTCAACAAGGGGCAAATTTTATAACGCTCATCATGGGTATCGTGATAGATCGCTTCAATAGTTTCATAAACATGCCGAATACCTATTTTTTCAGCCCATTCAAAAGGTCCAAAAGGATAATTTGTTCCCAATTTCATTGCCTGATCGATGGCTGAGCGCTCTGCTGTACCGTCCTGAACAGTGTAGTAAGCTTCATTGATGATCATACAAATTACCCGTGGTGTTACCATTCCCACACGGTCATCAACAATGATGTATTCAAATTTTAATTCATCAGCAAGAAGCTTCACTTTCGAATGATCCTCTTCCTTAAGCGTTGAGATCTCCAGGATATCCCGGTCGAAAAATGTTGGAAGTCCATTAAAACCAATAAATGTGCACCTAAATTTATGACCCATGTAATTTGAGTATTCCAGTAAAGAAGATTTTACAACATTCACAAAAACAATGAGTTGTTCATGATTTTCATACATTTCCAGGTTTTCCGGGGATTCATCAATTAAAAAATCGAATACGATATCATACGTTGAAAAATCATAATCCGGATTGTATTTTTCATCCGTATCAAATTTCAAAGCTGCAAATTTCGAAGAAAATTCAACTATATTCTCATGATTTCCCCTTACTAAAACATTCATTCAAATTTGGATTCATAAATTAGAGGTCTCAAAAATAACAAAACCTAACAATTATGAGTAAGACTGAAATTTTTACACCCAATGCACCGGAACCAATAGGACCATATAACCAGGCAATTTTAACAGGCAATACGCTTTATATTTCTGGCCAAATCCCAATAGATCCATCTACAAACCAGTTGGTTGAAGGATCAATCACCGATCATACACACCTTGTGATGAAAAACCTGAAAAATATCCTTGATGAGGCTGGAATGGACTTTTCAAACGTAGTAAAAACATCCATTTTTATTAAAAACATGGATGATTTCGGATCGATCAATGAAGCGTATGGCAGTTATTTCGAAAGGGAACCTCCTGCAAGGGAAACGGTAGAAGTAAGCAGATTACCGAAAGATGTAGATGTTGAAATTTCCTGTATTGCTGTAAAGTGATTCCATCTGGTGGGGGCAGGATAATTTGTAGCTTTGCCCATTATTTGAATAATAATCTATGAATAATAAAATCAGGGTACGTTTTGCGCCCAGCCCAACAGGACCCCTGCACATTGGCGGTGTTCGTACAGCATTGTACAACTACCTGTTTGCGAAAAACCATGGAGGTACCTTTATTTTGAGAATAGAGGATACTGACCGGTCACGATTTGTTGATGGTGCTCAGGAATATCTCCTGGATTCGCTTAAATGGTGCAATATCCCAAATGATGAAGGCCCGGTAAAGGGTGGTGATTTTGGTCCCTACCGCCAATCGGAGAGGAAAGAAATCTATAAAAAGTATGTGAACTTTCTACTCGAAAGTGGTACCGCATATTATGCCTTTGATACACCTGCAGAGCTGGAAGAAGCACGAAAGAATGCCGAAATAGAGAAAAGTGTTTTTCAATACAGTCATGTTAACAGGACCGAAATGAAAAACAGCCTCAGTCTTGACGCCGGGACCGTAAAAAATTTTCTGGAAGAGAAAGTGCCCTATGTGGTTCGTCTTAAGGTACCGGAAAACGAAACAATTGTGGTACACGACCTGATTCGTGGCGAGGTGAAAGTCTCCTCTGCTGAAATCGATGACAAAGTGCTGATAAAATCCGATGGAATGCCTACATACCACCTGGCAAATGTTATTGACGACCACCTGATGGAGATATCACACGTAATACGGGGCGAGGAATGGCTGCCATCTGCCCCGTTGCATGTTTTGCTCTATCGCTATCTGGGTTGGGAAGATACGATTCCCGCGTTTGCCCATTTGCCCTTGCTCCTTAAACCCGATGGAAAAGGGAAATTAAGCAAACGGGATGGCTTGAAAGGAGGTTTCCCGGTATTTCCACTTTCGTGGAATGATCCGAATTCTAGTGAAGACTTAAAGGGTTTCCGTGAATCAGGGTACATCCCAGAAGCATTTATTAATTTTCTGGCTTTCCTGGGATGGAACCCCGGTGATGAACAGGAGATATTCTCTATGGAAGAATTGATCGGGGCCTTTTCCCTTGAAAGAATTGGTAAAGCAGGTGCCCGTTTTGATATTGAAAAAGCCAACTGGTTTAATCAACAGTATCTTAAAAAAACGGATCCTGTCCTATTGGGCCATTTTCTCTCCGAGGATCTCAAAAGAGCTGGAATAATGGCTGAAAAAGAAAAAATTGAAGCAGTTTCCCTTGCTATGCGGGAGAGAATTACGTTCCCGTCGGATATCTGGGACCAGGGTAAATTCTTTTTCATCGCCCCGGAAGAATATGATGAAAAAATTGTTAGAAAAAAATGGACGTTGGAAAATGTTACAATCCTCAAACACTTCGCCACCGAACTGAATAAAGTAGAAGTACTCACAGCTGACAACGCTCGCGGAACTCTTGAGCGTGTAACCGGGTTATATAATACAGGAATGGGCAAAGTGATGCAACCACTACGAATGGTACTCACCGGCAAGGCCGGAGGCCCTGACCTGATGCAGATTATAGAAATTCTTGGCCCGAAAGAGAGCAGTATACGTATATACAACGCCATCGATCGATTAGATGTCAAGGTAACAGGTAACTAATGTAAAATGGCAAAAGGTAAAAAGAAAAAGGATACAAAAGCCAGGGTAAACGCACAACTCGATGGGTTTGAGGTGTCAGTTAATAAATTTGGAGAAATAAAAAGCACGTTGAATATCGACCGTATCAATGAATTTCTAAACAAGGAAGTTGAAGACAAAAAACTTGTCGATCGGAAGGATAACGAGTACAGTGGGGAAAAAAGATCAGAAAAAGATAGCCCAGATGATGGATAGCAGGGTAGCAATCCTGGTTACTCGATCATTATCCTTGTTGTGGTACTGAATTCATTGAATGTTAATCTTAACAGATAGGTGCCTTTTTTAATACTTTCGGGTATAAGGACCTCCGACTGAAAATTGGATACCTCAGAACTGAATACCACATTTCCTGTAAAGTTGTAGATTGTAAGTAACCCAGGGTTTTCAGGTACAAAATTCATGCTCAGCTTAAACCGGCCGTTAACCGGATTTGGAAATACCTGTACCATCGGGCCCGAACCATCCACCTGAATACTTATAATATCAGAATATTCAAATGTACCATCAAAATCCACCGCGTTCAACCGGTAATAATTCATTCCCGCAAAAGGCAGGAGATCATTATATGTATATTCTGTAAACATTTCCAGCCCTCCCTTGCTTTCAACTTCTCCAATCATGCGAAAGTCAACACCATTGGATGACTTTTCTATCTCGAAATGGCTGAAATTTTCTTCATAGGATGTGGCCCAGGATAATTCAATTTGGTCTATTGAATTATCTGCTGTGAAACTGACCAGGGTAATTGGTAACCCTCCCGATGTAATTGAGGCAGGCCCGTTTACAGTAGTTCCATCGATTGCAGCATTATATGCGATGATATTGGCACCTATTCGAATTCCGGTTAGTGCAGGCAAAGTGGTAGATGATACTATTTGACCTCCGGTATTAATCGTAACCGTAGAGCTTGCATTCATTGATAACCTTCCGAAAAGCCCAATAAAACTTAATGTTCCATCAATTGTAACATTTCCATTGTAAAATACAACTCCAGTTATAGTTATCGTGACACCGGCAGGGATAAATACATCGTCAACTCCACTTACCGGTACTGCGCCTCCTACCCATGACCCTCCAACCGTCCAATCACCACCCGATGCCACGATAGTGGCGGCATAAGTATACTTCCAACCAACTGAAAGGATTGCAATTAAAGTTATTCTTTTAATAAAATTGAGGGATATCTTCAAAATTAATGCTAAAAAATACTAATATACCTTTTAAATCCTTCTTTTCAACCCGATGTAACCATTGCACAAGTCCATTGCTACTTCATCCTGGGTATCAACATTGGTACTTTTTGCTTATAGGATACATATTTTTTCCCAAATGCTTTGATCAGTTTCTTCTCTTCCAGGTAAATTCCAACCAAAATATAAACCAGCGTACTCCCCATCATGATCACTGAAGTCAGTTTAGGTATAAAAAATACAAAACCTACTACAATAAGGATAGTGGCGGAATATAATGGATGCCTGACCTTTGCCAGAATCCCTTTCACCTCCAGTGAATCCCCGGGATTTTCCCGCGAAAGTCCTATAAATTCATTTAGCTTGTACTGTTTAAAGGACTGTTTAATGATGATAATCCCCCACGTTGCCAATGCCAGGCCAATGAACTTCAATACTTTAGAATTTTCTATTAAAGGATCTTCAATTATTGTTGCCGAATAAAAGAGGATACCCAACAGACCAATGGTGGAAAACACCACATAAATCAAACGATATGATTTTGGGGAAAGTCCAAGGCTCTGATAAGAAAAACCTTTCACCTGGTTGGCTGCCCCAACACTGTGAAGGGTAAAATATAGGAACCACAAAAGTGTAAGTATTAAGTATGAATTCTCCATTAAAGTCGAAAAGGATAAAAAAGGAAAGACAAAATTAATACATCAAAACTTATTATTACTTTGCGTTATGGACAAAATGAAAATCGGCGTACTCAGGGAAGGGAAAATTCCCATTGACAGGAGAGTTCCAGTAACTCCACAACAAGCAAAAGAAATTGAATCGAAATTTGAGAATATTCAAATAAATATCCAGGAAAGTGATGTCAGGTGTTTTGAAGACTCCGAATACAAAAACCAGGACATGAATGTTGTACAGGATTGTGATGATTGTGAAATCCTGCTGGGAGTAAAAGAAGTGCCTGTAACTGACCTCATACCAGATAAAACATATTTTTTCTTTTCGCATACTATCAAGGCACAGGAGTATAACCGGGAATTACTACAGGAAATTTTAAGGAAAAATATCCGGTTAATTGACTGGGAATGCCTTACAAACAAAGAAGGACAACGGCTAATCGCCTTCGGAAGATATGCAGGTATTGTTGGGGCCTATAATGGATTGCTCACCTTTGGTAGAAAAAATGGACTTTACGATCTGCGCTCCGCACACCAGTGCAAAGACCTTGAAGATCTGAAAACAGAATTTGCGAAGGTTAAACTACCCGCCACCAAAATTGTGATCACAGGAGGTGGCCGCGTTTCCCATGGGGCAATGGAAGTACTCGACGGGGCAGGTATTGCAAAAGTAAGCCCCAAAGAATTATTAGAACACACTTTTGACCGTGCCGTTTACGCACAACTGGAAGTAGATGATTACAATATTCATAAATCAGGCAAACGTCTCGAATTCGAAGACTTTTTCGCAAATCCCGGTGATTACCTGGGTGATTTTTACAAGTACACACAAGTTGCAGACCTCCTGATTGCCGCTGCATTCTGGGATCCAAA
>CAZONK010000070.1:0-14709 GCA_964581095.1 uncultured Roseivirgaceae bacterium | reverse complement strand
TTCCATTTTATAAATTCGTATTCTATCCTAAATGAAAATTTTATGCAATAATAAAGTAAACAAAGAGACATATTGGTATCCACTACACTCATTAAGGTCAATGATGTTTTCAAGAGTTCATTTTAAAGTATTACCAAGATTGATTTTTATAAACTTTTTGGGTTTATTATTCAAAAGAAAACTATCTTTCAATCTTTGAAATTCCGATGTCAATGGAAGGTTCCCCTGTCAAAAAGGTTGCATTTATTTATATTCTCCTTCCCATTATCTTTTTGTCTATTCTGATAGGGTATGGTCTTATTCTTCGACCCAATTTTTTGGATCAACCGGCCATGCCCCTTGAAATCGTATTTATGTTGGCGGCAGTATTTTCAATTGGAGAGTTATTACTATTGGGATTTAAGTGGGAAGCAATACAGACGGCTTTTGTAAATAAGCTCGCCAAGGGATTTCCAGCCATATTGATTTTATTTGCAATTGGTGTCATAATAGGTTCCTGGATTGTGAGTGGTACCATACCCATGTTGATTTATTACGGAATTAAAATCATCAATCCGACATACATTTATTTTTTAGCATTTGTTATTCCCATTGTCTTTTCAACGCTCACGGGTACTTCCTGGGGGTCGGTGGGTACAATCGGGGCAGTTCTGATCGGTGTTGCAGGAGCTATTGATGCCCATTTGGGTATAACAGCGGGTGCTATTATTGGCGGAGCGTATTTTGGGGATAAAATGTCTCCACTTTCTGATACGACCAACCTTGCTGCAATGGCTACGGAGGTGAAGCTTTATGACCATATCAGGTCAATGACATATACCACAATGCCGTCTGCCATTATTGCGGCAATAATATTTTTTATAATGGGATTTGTTTATCCTCCATTACGGACGGAAATAAATTCACCTGAAATTGTGAGTACACTTTCGGCCATTTCTACAATGTTTAATTTCCATATAATACTCCTCCTGCCACCAATCATAGTGCTTTATGGCTCCATAAAACGCATGGCAACACTGCCTACATTACTCTCCAGTTCCCTGATTTCATGTTTCCTTGCATTGCTCTTCCAGGATTTCAACCTCAGTGATATCATTCAGACGCTGCACAAGGGTTTTAATACTTCCATGGCTGTTTGGGTGACCGATGTACCTGGAAATATTGGTGCATTATTCAACAGGGGAGGCCTCTATGAGCTTAATGAACCCATCATGTTTTCCATTATGGTACTTGTGTTTATTGGCTCCATCGATTTGATCGACGCCATGCCTGCAATCATTAATAAAGTGTTTGTATTTGCAAAGTCAAAAGCAGCCATTATCATTTCATCTTTGTTTTCCTCGGCTTTTACCAACGCTGTAACATCCAACCAGAGCGCTACCAGCTTTATCGTAGGGGATGCATTTGGTAAAAAATATGATGAAAATGGTATCCCAAGAAAAGTGCTTTCGAGGTCCATTGAAGATTATGGTACCATGGTGGAAAGTATAATTCCCTGGACAACCACTACAATTTTTATGACTGCCACACTGGGGGTCGCATATGCCGACTACTGGCACTGGCAGGTCCTTTCGTTGATCAACCTTGTAGTTGCGCTTATTTTAGCAATAACAGGTAAAGGGTGTTTTTACAATGAAATAGATAAAGACTTGAATAATAATATATTAAATAATGATTGATAAACTAAAACTTGAGACCTTATTAATGCATTATGGTGAAGAACCGTCTGATTTTCACGGCGCGGTTGTTCCCCCTATTTATCAAAATTCATTATTTACTTTTGATGATTGGGATGCATTGAACAAGGCATTTGACGACCGGAAAGAACATTTCATTTATACCCGGGGCAAGAACCCTACGGTTTCTGTTTTTGAAAAGAAAATAGCCAAAATAGCAGGTGGTGAAAAAGCCCAGCTTTTCCCTTCGGGGATGGCGGCTATATCTGCTGCAATCATGCATTGTGTTAAGTCGGGGGACCATATTATCACGATCAATAATATTTATGGTCCGGCAAACAATCTTTTGCAGTCCTATCTCAAACCAAAATTCGGAATTGACATCACCTATATTTCAGGAACTAACCTTAACGAATTTGAAAAAGCTGTAAAACCCAACACTTCACTGATTTATCTTGAAAGCCCCAGTTCGGCAATTTTCAGCCTGCAGGATATCAAAGGGGTTGCGGAAATGGCTAAAGATAAAGGTGTAAAAACAATTATTGATAATACATGGGCAACACCCATTTTTCAAAAACCACTGGAAATGGGTATCGATATTGAAGTACATTCCTGTTCTAAATATATCGGTGGGCATAGCGATGTGGTTGCAGGTGTTGTGATAGGTAGCGTACAGGAGATAGACGACATTTTTTTAAAGGAGTATGAATGGATCGGCGCTAAAATTGCCCCTTTTGAAGCCTGGTTGCTATTACGAAGCCTTCGAACGCTGCCTCTGCGAATGAAGCAGCACCAGGAAAGCGGAATTACCATTGCCAATTATCTTGAAATGCATGATAAAGTAGTACAAGTAAACTACCCGGGCCTCGAAAGTTTCTCCCAGTATGAATTAGGCAGATCGCAGATGTCAGGGACCACCGGGTTGATGAGCTTCCGGTTGGAAACCGAAAACCTTGAAAAGATCAAAGAATTCTATAACCACCTTAAAATATTTAGAAAAGGGGTTTCCTGGGGAGGTCACGAAAGCCTCATTTATGCCCCGGCGATAAGTTATCTTAAGGAATTGACGGATTCACAATTTGAGGGAATGGGTATTTCCCTGTCTGATATGAGGATTTCAGTTGGGCTGGAAAACGCAGATGACTTAATAGCCGATCTGGAGGAAGCATTTGAAGTAATTTAATAGTGATCCATCTAATTTTTACTGAGTAACTAAGTTTATCAAGGTCTGTCAGTTGACTACTTTTTTAGTTTTGTAGTCAACCTATTTCAGGACGTGACCCAGTATTACAACCCCCTTTAGTTCCCCCTTTTTTAAGGGGGATTTTTGGAACTGCAAATTTTCATTTGAGCAATTTGCTTGAATTTTTCCCTATTCCTTCCTTTCATCAGGGGGTAGTTGGAATCATCGTAAGACCCGCACCTGCGTACCATGCACTTCGCCGGGCACCCAAGCTCGGCAATGACGTTGAAAAAAGTCGTCATCCCCGTGGCCTGCCTGCCCACCTTCGGTGGGGATCTCTACGTTTTGAAACTCATTACAAAGGGATTATCGGGTTAAACCTACCTGCGCAGGCAGATCCGATAATGACGGTGAAAAGAAATACGCAGGGATATTGTTTTAAAAATTTCTTCTCAGAAATTCCATTATGTTATTGAAGCAGATGTTATCAACCGCGATCTCTACTGTAATCTGATCGAAAAGATTTGAATAGGCAGGTTTTGACAACATGTCTGTCAGTTCTTTTTTGAATTCTTTAAAATCAGTTGCCTTTTTGTAATCATCAATCGGGTTGATTTGCCCGTCAAAATCTGACCCGATACAAATCCGTTCCCAAATGTGTACAGGATCTACTCCCGTTGGCTGACTGTAAATAAGTTGTACAATGTACGTAATCTGATCTACAAGTAATTTTGTATAAACTTCATCGGGATTTACATCATTGAAAGGGTTATCGGGAGAAGATTGTCCCTTTTTTCGTTCTTTCAGATATTTCAGTTTCTTGCCACCGGCAAGGATCCTTTCATCAAATATGAGCCCGATCAACCCGTACGTTTCATGGATTTTAATGATTTCATTATCGTATAAGTTGATACTCCATTTGTTAAAATCTGCGCTATCTGCATATTCTTTTTCAAGGTCTTCAGGATTGAAATCATTTTCATCGTAACTGGGTTTGCCATTTACCGCCGCATGGCTCATAATTACCGGGATACGATGTTCCGGATCCAGATTTTCGTTGACAGGATCGATAATTGCATAATAATTACGCCGCGTGGCTGTACTCATGTGTTTGATATCAGGAATGATCCGTTTGCCTTGTGGATTTTCATCGAGGTTGAGCATTCGTTTAATAACCTTTCTGCAAAAATCCGTCATGGGTTTATTCAATGCGACCGTCCATTTTGGCCCATGGATTGGCCCAAAAGGTTCCGAATAGCGAAATAAGGTGTGAAATGCGCCTGAAAGCGCCTGGGCGTGACCACAAATTCCCTCAGGATGGTAGTGGCTTCCATTCTGAAAGGCATGGGTAAGGTTTATTACGATGGGGCTGAATTCCCAACCCTGGTTATCATTGGTTATCCCTTTGATGTTATCAACCCTTTGTAAAAATGTATCTTCGTTTACATTGAAATTATTGTCTTTGTCAAAAAACCTGATATGTCCGGTCCCCAGTGCATGCAGTCCTTCTATTGTTAAAATGACTGCAATTGTATGCTTGTACTTTTCCCTTTTATTTTCATCAATTATACTTTCTAACTCGGTAAATGAATTAACAAGTTGAAGCCGGCACTCTGTTCTTTTCAATGATATGCCAACCCGTATTTTCTTTACTGGATTCGGATTAAGCTGTATCAACTCCCTTTCTTTGTTTAATTGTTTCCAGTGGTCGTACCTTGGGTCCTGGTATTCATCGATTTTATCTTTTGGGATGGAAATCACCTGTGCAGCAATTTTTTCGACAAGGTTTTCCAGTGGTGATTCACCCACTTTTGTAAACATGATCTGTTGTTCGGGAGGGTGCAGCGCACAAAATACAACTTCAAATCCCCCTTTACATAACCTTCGAAAATCAGATTGGGAGAAGGAGGGGATGCCTACAACCTTATTTACAATCGCGATAGGATTTGGTGTAACATTATACGAATCCCAAAGGTTGTCCCGCTCTCCGTGGATGTACTTCATCAGGGGGTGAACATGTGAATCAGCGAACATGCAGCTTGTTTAAATGATTGGGATCAATGTAGTAAAAAAAACGATAGGGTATTCCATTCTGCGATTAATTTAGGAGCGGTTGCCTACTTATCATGGTTCCACGCAGCGCGATATTACGGGTAAAGGATTGTCCGATATTTGATACATTCTGCGTGATTTATTTAATTTATACCGTATTTTGGAATTATTTAAATGAAGCTTTGGCCCATCATATTGCTATTGACTTGCCTTTCTTTCTCCGGTTATGGACAGGAAAAGAAAGGTAAACCCATTTTGAAGGATTGGGAATCCACCTATTACTATTCCTATTTCGGGAAATACTACTATGGATACCATAACGGGATTGGCGCTGCTGACCTGGGCGTAGAAATTGGCACAAAAGGTTGGGGCCTGGATCTAACTACCTGGTTCCATAACCGTTATGGCGCCGGCCTGGGGCTCGGGTTTGGCAGCAAGGGCGAATTAGGCCTGTCGTTCATTTTTGCATATGCAATTACCCCGAAATGGCAGGTAAATGCTGCTCCTATTGTCCGTTTTATCCCAACAAGCGCGGAAAGGGAAAAGCATGTTGGAATTGGAGCTGATATTGACATAATTTACTATTACTGGAAAAATATCGGTATTAAAGCGGGGTACAGCAGTACAACTCAATTCATCCTGGGAGCAAATTTCAGGATCAGTAATTATATTTGGGAACGTTGATATAATAATGATCAAAGAATATAAATATGCGCTCGTCTTCACGTTGCCTGTAACGGTTTACATATCATTCACATCGTACGGGATCCTTACTTTTTTACCTTTTATGGTATTCTTTGGGCTGGTACCATTCCTGGAGTTGTTTATAAAACCAAACAACACCAATTATTCTTCGGAGGACCTTATTAAAGCAAAACAAAACCGGTTTTTTGATGTGATTTTGTACCTGGTACTTCCTGTACAAATTATTGCATTGTTCTTTTTCTTATATACCATTTCGGATGCTTCCCTGAGTGTTTTTGAAACAATGGGCAGGATTTCTTCCATGGGTTTGATGTGCGGTGTATTTGGTATCAATGCCGGACATGAACTGGGGCATCGCGCAAATCGCCTTGAGCAGTTGATGGGTGAGATACTACTGCTGACTTCACTGGACATGCACTTTTTACCATATCATAATGCGGGGCACCACTATAATGTGGCTACCCCGGAAGATGCTGCAACAGCAGGGAGGAATGAGTGGCTATTTGCTTTCTGGATAAAATCCCATTTCAGGAGTTATTATGATGCATGGAAAATCGAGGGGCAAAGAATGAAAAAACTAAGACGGATGAAATTCTCTGTTTACAACAGAATGGTAGTATATACCATTGCAAATATTATTACACTTTCCGCTATTCTTTATTTCTTCGGTTTTGAAGTCTTATTGGCTTTCCTGGCAGCATCTGTGATCGGTATCCTTTTGCTCGAAACGGTTAACTACATTGAACATTATGGGCTTCTGCGTCAAAAAATTGAGAATGGGAGGTATGAACGTGTAAACCATCAGCATTCTTGGAACTCCGATCATTTGCTGGGCCGGCTGTTTCTTTTTAACCTGTCAAGACACTCGGACCATCATTACAATGGAAGCAAAAAATACCAGCTTCTAAATTCATTGTCCGAAAGTCCTCAAATGACAACAGGGTACCCGAGAATGATGTTATTTTCACTTGTCCAACCATTGTGGTTTAGGTTTATGAACAAACGACTGGACAGAATGAAACCGGAAAATGACTAAATTATATGATTATGTAATTATCGGATCGGGGTTTGGCGGCTCCGTATCTGCATTGCGGCTGGCGGAAAAAGGATACTCCGTACTGGTCATTGAGAAAGGAAAAAGATGGGAAGCCTGTGACTTTCCAAAAACCAACTGGAATTTAAGCAAATGGTTGTGGTTACCCGCATTAAAGTTATTTGGTATCCAGAAGATCACTTTTTTCAGACATATTTCCATTCTCAGCGGTGTAGGTGTTGGTGGCGGATCACTTGTGTATGCCAATACGCTTCCAAAACCAAAGAGTGAGTTCTTTAGTCATGGATCGTGGTCAGGACTGGACAATTGGGAAAAAAAGCTTGAGCCTCACTATGAAGTAGCCTGGAAAATGTTGGGAGCAGCTACTAACCCAATCCTTGGGCCAAGTGACGAAGCATTGAAAGTATTATCGAGCCGAATTGGCAAGGAAGATAAATTTGCACCTACAAAAGTCAGTGTTTATTTTGATGAACCCCGCAAAACAGTGCCTGATCCTTATTTTGAAGGGAAAGGCCCAGAGAGGACAGGATGTATCCATTGTGGTGAATGCATGACAGGATGCAGGCACAATGCAAAAAATACACTTGATAAAAACTACCTCTACCTGGCGCAGGACCTTGGAGCAGAGGTACTTGCAGAAAATGAAGTTATGGACGTAGGACCTGCAGGAGTTGATGGTGAACAGGGCTATTTAATAAAATACCGAAAATCAACATCCTGGTTTGCAAAATCTTCTGAGGTCAGGGCCAAAGGTGTTGTATTTGCCGGGGGCGTATTGGGGACGATACCCCTTTTACTTAAGCTTCAAAAGAAAAGCCTCCCTAAGCTCTCCAGTCGTTTGGGTGATATGGTACGGACTAATAATGAAGCGTTGATCCCCAGCACATCACTTGATAAGGACCTGGGTTTGTGGAAAGGGGTAGCAATTGGTTCTATACTGGAAGTTGATGAAAACAGTCACCTGGAACCCGTAAGGTATGGAAAAGGTTCGGGTTTCTGGCGAATCACCATGATGCCCATGGTGAGTGAACGAAATTTCTTTTTACGGATTCTTAAACTATTATTTATTCCATTTAAGGCACCAATCCAGTGGCTGAAGATTTGGTTTGTGGATGATTTTGCAAAACGAACAACAGTACTATTATTTATGCAGCATCTTGACAGCACGTTAAAACTTCGCAGGGGATTGTTTGGAATGCGTACACTTGTTGAAAAAGGAAAAGCTCCTACAGCATTCATTCCCGAAGCACATAAACTGGCAGAGGATTTTAGCAAAATCATCAATGGGAAACCTCAGACAATGTTTACTGAAACAATTACAGGTATTCCCTCAACTGCCCATATTCTGGGGGGTGCATGCATGGGGGCATCTTCTAATGAAGGTGTGATCGACAAAGACAACAGGATATTTGGATATGAGAATATGTATGTATTTGACGGATCAATGATATCGGCCAACCCGGGAGTAAATCCTTCGCTTTCCATTACGGCAATAAGCGAATATGGGATGTCAAAAATTCCGGAAAAGGATTAACCACGAATTCACGAATCAAACTATATTCGTATCAAAAAAAAGATAAGTATGGAACTGACGAATAAAACTGCATTGATAACCGGTGGCAGTAAAGGTATCGGATTGGGCATTGCTGAAATGTTAATGAAACAGGGGATGAATATTGCGATCACAGGGAGGAATAGGGAGACAGTGGCTGGTGCAGCAATATATTTGAATCAGATGGAAAGTGGAAAAGCACTTGGTATAACTTCAGATGTAAGAAACGCAACAGATGAAAAGGCTGCTGTTGAACAGGTCGTTGGGGAATGGGGAAAATTAGATGTTCTGGTTGCAAATGCAGGTTTGGGACGATTTGGTTCCATCGAAGACCTTACGCTTGATCAATGGAATGAAACCATTGATACCAACCTTACGGGTGTATTTAATAGTGTGAAAGCTGCTATCCCTGCATTGAAAAAGTCTCATGGATACATAATAACCATCGCAAGCCTTGCAGGTACTAACTTTTTCCCCGGAGGAGCTGCATACAATGCCTCTAAATTTGGTCTGGTAGGCTTTTCCCAGGCCATTATGCTCGATTTACGGCAGGAAGGGATAAAAGTTACAACCATCATGCCCGGGTCGGTTACTAGCTATTTCAATGATCATGAACCTACTGATGAGGATGCCTGGAAGATACAGCCCGAGGACATTGGACAAATGGTGGTTGATCTTCTGAAGATGAACCCACGGACATTGCCGAGTAAGATCGAGGTCCGTCCGTCGAAGCCACCGGTGAAGTAGGTAGAAGACCTCAAAGTCCCTCTTCCGAGGTGACTATGAGGGGGGCTGAGGAGCCGTATTTAGAAGTTGCGTCATGCTGAGCAAAGCGAAGCATTTGTAAGTAATTTACCCAACTATTAACTTATTGATCCTTCGCTTCCGGCAATTCAATATCCTCACCCCAGATATATTTTCCGAACCATTGCCAGTTGTGCCAGGTAGCCGCAAGTCGCTCCCTGGGTTTTGTAATTCCATGCCCAAATCCTTTATAAACGACCAGTTTAGTTGGAATACCCTTGTCCCGAAGTCCCTGGAGTAACTGATATGCGTTTGGTATGGGTACACGCTTGTCAAATTCACCATGCTGGATCAAAGTAGGTGTAGAAGCATTATTGATATTGGTCATGGGTGATGTCTTAGCATAAATTTCAGGATTTTCCCAGGGAGTGGCTTTTAGATATTGCCTTGTAAATGGGTGAATATCGGTGTTCACATAATAGGTCATCCAGTCAGATATACCGGCGCCTACAGATATTGCTTTAAAGCGGTCTGTATTTGTAGTTAGAAATGCAGAAATATAACCTCCCTGGCTCCAGCCCATGCAGCCCAGTTTATCTGTGTCAATAAGACCCTGCTGATCTAGGTAATCAACGCCCGACAGAACATCCCAGGCATCACCAACTCCAAGGTTTTCCACATTTAATTCCCTGAATTTCTCCCCGTAGCCTGCCGAACCGCGGTAATTGGGTTGGAGGACAAGGGCACCTTTGTTGAGCCATTGTACAACAGGATATACATACGATGGGGCAGGGCCTGGAGTAGAAATACCCGTAGGACCCCCATGAATCATTACAAGGAGTGGGTATTTTATACCTTTTTCATAATTTGACGGCTTATGTAAAATACCTTCAATCACAGAGCCATCTGCACTTTTCCATGAAATGACCTCACTTTTTGAAACATTAAATCCACTTATTTGAGTAGAAAAGTTTGTTAATCTGGTCGGTTTCAAATCTCCAACCCGGCTTACGTAAATTTCATTTAGTTCATTGTCGTTATTTCCGCTAAAAGCAATTTTACCCCCGCGTTTGTCAAGGGTAAATCCATAAATTCGGGCAGGGTTTTCCAGTATAATTTTCACCTTTCCATCAGCAGGATTTATTGCGACAAGTTTTCTTTTAGTTTTTTGATATGCTGTTGCATATATACCCGAAGGAGTCCATGTAATACCCGAAAGGTTTTCATCAAATTCAGTACCTATTTCTGAGCTTTTCTTTTTACCCAAAGTATGAATAAAATATTGTCCATTTTTATAGAAATTCGATGTACGGTTGTCAACTGAAGAACTGTAAATAAGGCTTTTACCATCTGGCGACCAGTCAATGAATTTGTCATCGCTTTTATTGCTAATGAGGGGTGTTACTTCTTTGGTTTCAACATTTAATAATGAAATATCAGCGTTAAAAAAGCTCATAATCAATGGGTCAGGTTGGTGGCCAATGGCAATAGTTGTTCCGTCAGGTGACCATAAAAATTCATTGATATAATATTCCGGTTCCTCAATTATTTTCACAGGCTTACGCGCTGCTTCTGCTACTGAATCCTGCGCATGTTCAGGTAATTTGGTCTTGGTAAACTCCGGAGGTTTAAACGACATTAGCCAAAGTTCGGATAATGTAAATTCATCATCATCAACACCGTACTTTCCATACCGTTTTTCCCTTGCTTTTTTAATTTTCTCCACATCCATTGGCATTTTGAAAGCAATTTTTTCTCCATCTGGTGACCAATGAAATTGTTGAATACTGCGTTTCCCTTCTGTAATCGCAATAGATTCGCCACCCTCAAGGCGGATTGCATATAGCTGGGTTTTGTTTCCCCTGTCACTCTTAAATGCGATCCATTTGCTGTCGGGTGACCATTGGGGATTTGAACTATTGCCATCAGGATTATTGGTAAGTTGAAAGGGTTTGCCGCCGTCTTTACTTATCCATAGTTCAGTATCGTATCGGTTTTCTTCCCAGTCGGTAGAACGTACAGTAAAGATAATGTGTCTTCCATCGGGAGAAAAGTATGGTTTACCAGGATTCTTCAGGGATAGGATATCTTCGAAGCTTGGATCTTTTAATTCATTTTGCGCATAGCCGGTAATTGTAATAAATATGAGGGCAATAAAAGTAACAGGGATTCGCATGACAAGATTTTTTTTGTTCAATTTACATCTAAAATTATGGAAAGAAAATTATTTTAATACTTGTAAAATGAAGCTATCATTTCATTTTACCGCTGACATAAATATTCATACGGTTTGCTGGTGTACCTGCTAGTTTTAAAAAATATTGACCTAAACGGAAAAGATAACTTTAACATACACAGAAATGAGAAGTCTATTAGCCATAATATTTTATATAGGTGCGATAACCTCCTGCCAGCAAGCCGACAATAATGTATCAGAAGATGAACCCATGACGGAAGAAGAGTTAGTCGCAAAAGCCCGGGAGATCCACAACAATATAATTACACTCGATACACATGATGATATCAGCACAAGTAATTTTACTGTAGAAAAGAACTATACAATGGACTTGGGAAACCAGGTAAACCTTCCAAAAATGAAGGAGGGGGGATTGGATGTTGCGTGGTTTATTGTATATACAGGTCAGGGAGAGCTGACGGATGAGGGCTATGCCAAAGCGTATGAGAATGCAATGGATAAATTTGCAGCCATTAACCGACTGACTGAGGAACTGGCGCCCGATGAAATCGGCCTTGCGTTGACATCGGAAGATGTACGTCGAATTCATGCTTCAGGTAAGAAAGTAGCAATGATTGGAATTGAAAACGGGTATTCTGTTGGTACAGATATTTCAAATGTTAAGAAATTCTATGACCTGGGTGGGAGGTACATGTCATTGTCACATAACGGACACAGCCAGTTGAGTGATTCGAATACAGGTGAAAGCGATAGTGTGTGGCTGCATAACGGACTTAGTGAACTGGGAAAAGAAGTAATTGCAGAAATGAATAAGTGGGGAATGATGATCGATGTATCACATCCTTCAAAAGAAGCAATCAGGCAGATGATAGAATTATCCAAAGCGCCAATTATAGCTTCCCATTCTTCAGCAAGGGCACTATGTGATCATAGTCGTGATCTCGATGACGAACAATTGATGTGGATGAAAGAAAATGGTGGTGTAGTTCAGACGGTTGCTTTTTCGGGATACGTGAATAAAGAAAAAAGTGCGAAACATCGTGATGCAGCCAATGAACTAAATAAAGAAGTTGCTGCGGAAATGGGTTTTGAGATGATACCCTGGAGGGAAGTATTTCAAATGGAGGAATCTGACCGTGATGCATACATGGAGAAATACCAGGAAGTGAAAAAAAATGCTGAGCCGCGTATGGCCGAAGTAAACAAAGTGGCCCCTCCCGTTGACGTATCTGATTTCGTTGACCATATTGATTACATTGTTGATCTGATTGGTATCGACCACGTGGGTATCAGTTCTGACTTTGACGGTGGCGGTGGAGTAGAAGGATGGAACGATGCTTCTGAAACATTTAATGTAACCCTGGAACTTGTTCGAAGGGGATATACTGAAGAAGAGATTGGCAAATTATGGAGCGGTAATTTGTTGCGTGTGCTTGATGAAGTTCAGAAGGTAGGAGATGAGATCCAGTCATCAGTTGGCAGTTAGCAGTTGGCAGTTGGCAAATTTTACATCTAGCTTTGACCTTTCAGCTATTCAACGGTAATTCCTTCATCAACATTTGCCACCGCATCCGGTAGGCATTCATTGCGAATTTGCCGAGTTTGTTGGTAAGCCGGTAGTTCACATAAGCTCCAACTACTGCACCCACTCCTGGAATGAGTTGCAAAAGTTTTACAAGGTCGATGTGGTCGCGGTATTCCAGTTGAAAAGTTCGCCAGTCGAATTGATTGATGTCATCCGGAAGTTGATCTTTAGTGTTTTGCCAATCTTCCATACTCTTAAATACTTCATTCCTGTACTGTTGACTTGAAAATGTAAGCTGGAAAATATGTAAAATAAAAATACGTTCTTTATAATCATTGACATCAAACCCGTATTTGGATGCGATTGCGAATAGCATCTTTAATTTAATGGTTAGCCAGAGCGGCAGGTCGGCCATCCCTGAAAGAAATCCACCAAATCCTGTGGCACCACCTTCCACTGCTGCTGTAGACCGGTATATTTTGATTATTTTCAAGACACCCTCTTCTACATCATCAAGTGATTGCGTTGATCGGGATGCCAAGGTGGTTTTTTGCGCTCCATATATGACGCCTCTTGTCATTTGTTTGATGATGGCGGTCACAACATTATGAATTTTTTCGGGTATGATCCGGTTGATTCTGTGCTGAGTTGATTTGGTAATGCGGTTTAACAATGTTGGAGGCCGTTGCATGGATTGTTTCCACTTTTCCAACTCTTGAGACCATGTTATGCCGGAAGTAACCATCTTGTCATAAAGATAGTATCACTGAAAAAAGAAATCGTGCAGGAAGAACAAGTAATATTTGGATTATACCGATTATTTTCACTTCTTATAAAATAGTTGATCAATTAAAACCACAAATCATCCTTTAAACCCCCACTGAAATGAACAAGAAGACCATTGTATGGGTGCTGATAATCCTTGCTGTCGTTTATTTAATTGTATTATTTGCTACCGCTGATAATCCTTTTCTAAAAGACAATCCATTATTACCAAAACCAAGAAAAGGTGTTGTTGTAGATCCCGATGATACAACCTATGCGCTAGATGTAGATATGCCACGCATAAAATCACGAAGAATAGGCCAGTATTGGCTGTTTTTCTCGAAAAAAATCAAATATGTCAATAATACTGAACCACATGTAAGTCTGAAGCAAGGCATGAAAGTGTGCTATATTTATGATCCTGATACCAAAACTGCTACGGTTGTTAAAATTAAAGAAGAAGGAAAAAAATGCGATGAATAACATTAGCGGACTATTCAGATTTAATTATAGTAGTAAGAACGATGGATACCAATAAAAGTAATGCCAGTCCTAATAAGTAGTACTTGACTGTATTCTTTAACTGTATATTCATTGGTTTTCCCAATGTAATAAACCCGGCCCAATTATAAGGGTGTGCTTCAAGATAAGAGGAGTTTTGAAGATAAGCGCTTTTGGAGGTTTTGAGCGATTCTGAAAGTGTAATACCTTTTACGAGGTTTTCATACATCCTGGTCATCAGTGTTGAGGTAGTCTTATCACTTATATCCCAGAGGCTCATGACTACCGTGGGGCAACCGGCATAAGAAAATCCGCGGGCCATACTGTAAACTCCTTCACCAATATAGGATATCCCAATACCCGTTTCACATGCGCTTAGTACAACTAATTGAGCGTTCAAACCAAGATTGTAAAGCTCATGGGGGTAAAGAATGCCATCATTTTCAGGATCATCATCTGATCTGAATATAATTTTTGCCCCTCGTGTATCTAAAGAGGATTCACCGTGCAATGCTAAATGCAGGATAGAGTATCCTGGCGCTTGTTTTTTAAAGTTGGTTTCTGTTGCATCTTTTCCAGTCAAAAAGGTACCCTTCATGACATCTGAAATATTTTTAATTTCTTCATATGTACCGGGAAGTTCCTCGTATTTACCCAGTCGGCTCTTGCCAGTTGTTTCCTGTTCCCCGGTATAAGAAAACGCCAAAATTTCGATTTCATCTGCACGTGCATATGATCCAGACTCATGCGAGTAC
>CAZONK010000069.1:0-14734 GCA_964581095.1 uncultured Roseivirgaceae bacterium | reverse complement strand
TCAGGGCAGGCAGGGGATGGCCGTGCGTAGGATCGAGCGCTTCCCGATAGCTATCAGCGATTTTGTTCGGGATATTTATTTTAGTAAATTGGTTATTTGGGTTACCCACTTAAAGCGCAGAGATTTTATCCCAAAGCTGACTTCAATCTGCTGAATCGCAATTTTTATCCGATCTCTGAATCAGAGTAGATGATGGCTATAGTTTAATACAGCATTGTTATGTTAAATGTAAATGGCTAAAGCCCAGTATATTATATTGATCTCAAAACCCCAGGCTTAAGCCTGGGGTTAGTAGTACGAATAAGAAAAAGGACTTTAGTCCTGTATAGTTGCAGATTGCAACGCTAATTTAAAATCTAGCCTAGATGATTTGTAATTTATTGTATACCAATGTTTTGATACCTAAATGGGTAACCCTATTGGTTATTTAAATCTAAAATCTACTTTAAAGTTATATAGCCAAGGTACCCTTGGATTAATCCCCTTCGACAATAATTTTTCAGGCAAATTCTGGTAGTTATTCTGCAAGTTTAATTCTTTTGGGGCATTATAGCATGTGATAATAATAGTATCATCTTTCACCCTTATGTCCCCATCAATTTTGTTAAATACAGCATCAGACAAATGCGTTGCATTCCAACGGTTATAAGGCTTTGGTAATTTTTGTCTAAATTGATATGATGCTGCCTGGGCCAACAATGCCAATGACATTTTTCCATATCTAATATTGAGATTAAATGTAGAGGCCCTGTCAAATCCCATCGCTCCATCGAAGTTAAAGAAATCTTCGATGGACCAGCGTTCACAGTACATTTCAGACAAGAGTGTCGTTGCCGGTTTATCTGATAAAGATAAAAAAGATTTATATCGATAGCTTGGTTCGGTTTCACCTTCTCGCTGTATAATTAAACGATATTTTTCTTTACATCCGCTAAAATTGAACATGGTTTCTGCCACTCCATATCCGGCCCATTTCATTTTATAAGACAGCGACCTTTCTATTTTTTTTATTCGGCCTGTCGATAAAACCGGTACTAAATATTCAAATTGGTAATCCTGATTTATTTCGCGTACCAGTCTTTCAGTAAAGTGTTCCTTATCGGCTAGTATCAATGCTTTTTTATTCACCCGCTGCACCATGTTTAGTAAATCTAAAGTCGCTTTTGTTGTATTTACTCCGGGCGATCCGATCCCACATCCTATCGGTTGTCCTGTTTGGGTACTTAAAGCAAAAAATGTCTGGAGCATTTTTTCCGAGGGACTCCCGGGTTGCTTTTTCTTTTTAGGCATTATCCTTTGTGTTGTAGATATAATACGATGGGGATCTATGGCTATTATATCCCCTTCATAATGCCCGTTATTTAATCTTATTGCTGCTAATGTTTCTTGTAACTCCTGTGCCTGGCATACCGTGTAATTGTCTAATAAATCATGAACGTGTTCATCGGTTGCCAGAAATCCAAGCCCATTTAATAGCTCAAAACCCTGATGGGTAATATAGTTTTTCCCTCTAACCCGATTTTTACAAAGTGAGGCTTCGTTGACAATTTGCATTGCAATACGGGGTTCAATATCAATATCAGTACGTTTGGTGTAACCTTTTATCAAATCCCAACTGCCTAATTGCAAATGCTCTGCTACAAGAAACCATAAGCCTATTATGGCACTGCTTATTTTGTTTGATAATGCTTCCCTGAAAAACCGCTCATTACTTTCCGGATTAACTTTTATTATTCTTTTTTCACGTTTTGAAATCTGAACCTCAACGTCTTGTTTTTCTTTCTCTTTTTTTGGATTTAGCGTATGAGTTTTTTTTGAAGCCCATAATCCGTTATCGTCCTTTCAACACTACGTTTGCTGACATTATAACCGATTTGCTTCAGCTTTTGGGAAATGACCCCAGCACTTGCAAATGGGTCTAAAAACCGGAGTCTGATTGTTTGGTTTACCGCTTCCCTGGTTCGGACAGGTTGTTTGTCTGAGCCACGCTTTTTGTTTATTAAGGCCTCGGCGCCACCTTCGAGGTATTGCTTCAATAACTGGTAATACCTTTGCTCGGTATAGCCATATTTTTTGATGGCTTCCTTTACCCCAATAGTACAATGCCCTTCAATTAGCATAGACAGTTTCTTACAAAGACTATCTTTTTCCTCAATTATGAAAGTTTTACGCTTGATACCCTGAATAGAAATGCTCATGTTTTTGAAATTAGAATAAACGAAATTAATATATGGCGGTAAAGATAAAAATTTATTAATAAAAACCAAAATAAACTGTACTCTGGTTTGTATATATTGGCATATTTGGCTAAAAGATGAGTGGTAAAAGAGGGCAATAGTAAAAATATACCGCCATGTTTATAGTTAGTTTAAATAATTGGACAATTAGAATTTTTCGTGTTACTGAGAATGTAATGCTTGATTTTGCGGAAATAGACACGATAATTATTAAAAGCAATTTTTAATTACTTTTGAAAACTAAAACGTCAGCAATAAACAAAATCGCTGATACTTTCGGGACGAGTTCATAATTTTTAATGAAGTGAAGTGACACCCAGGCTAAAGTTTCGCAGCCTTGATTTCCGCGCCTCCCAAAGTACTTTGTACGGCAGGTTTGCAACTTTTTTATCAAGAAAAAAGTTGAAGAAAGGGCAAAACAATTAGAATACATATTGTTCATATACAAAACTAAGTGATAGTTATAGATTGGTAGTCCTATCCTTATCGCGGCCCAAGAATCTGTTGCAAACAATCTATAACACATACTGAACCTCAATAGTTATCGGGTTCAGAATAACGTTTTCCGTAGTCAGATTACTTACCCTTCAATCACCGGTGTATCAAGTAGTGATACCGCTTTTGCAATCTCCTCATCTGACATAATATGACGATGCAGTTTGCCGGAGAAGTAGGCATCATAAGCAGACATATCAAAATTTCCGTGACCACACAGATTAAATAATATCGTTTTTGATGTTCCTTCCTCTTTGGCAATTTCAGCTTCCCTTATAGCCACTGCTATGCCATGGTTGGCTTCGGGTGCAGGAATTATTCCCTCCGATTTTGCAAATATCACACCCGCTTCAAACGATTCAATCTGGTCCACAGCCTGTGCTTCGATGAGATTGTCGTGCAACAACTGACTTACCAGAACACCTGCACCGTGATATCTAAGGCCGCCTGCATGAATTGGTGCCGGTACGAAAGTATGCCCCAGTGTGTACATCGGAAACAAAGGTGTCATTCCAATCGTATCACCAAAATCGTAGCGGAACTGACCTTTGGTAAGCTTTGGGCAAGAAGTTGGTTCCGCGGCAATTGCGCGTACATTTTTACCTTCGTCAAAATTATACCTTAAAAATGGAAAACTTATCCCGGCAAAATTTGATCCCCCTCCAAAAGGTGCGATGATGATATCAGGAAAGTCGCCAGCCTTTTCCATTTGTTTAACAGCTTCCAGGCCAAGCACCGTCTGGTGCATCAGCACGTGGTTTAATACGCTGCCAAGTGTATATTTAACGTCGTCATCTGCTACTGCCATTTCCACTGCTTCCGAAATAGCAATCCCAAGGCTACCGGTAGAATCAGGGGAATCAGCCAGAATCTTTCTTCCTGCCTCAGTTAGATTGGAAGGCGAAGACACCACGTTGGCACCCCACAAATTCATCATTGACTTTCGATAGGGTTTTTGGTCATAACTTATTTTCACCATATACACGTCAAGGTCAAGACCAAAATGGTCACAGGCAAATGCAAGGGCACAACCCCATTGTCCTGCACCGGTTTCGGTGGTAAGCTTTTTTGTGCCTGCCATCTTGTTGTAGTATGCTTGTGGTACAGCAGTATTGGGTTTATGAGATCCTGCAGGACTCACACCCTCGTACTTATAGTAGATTTTTGCGGGTGTATCCAATGCCTTTTCCAGGTTGTACGCCCTAAACATTGGTGTTGGCCTCCAAATGGAATAAATGTTTCTTACCTCATCAGGTATGTCAATCCATCGCTCGGGAGACACTTCCTGCTTGATCAGTTCCTCAGCAAACAATGGTGCCAGGGCATCCGGGCCAATGGGTTCCTTCGTTCCCGGATGCAAAGGAGGTAATGGTTTATTGGGCATATCGGCCATGATGTTGTACCATTTTTCAGGTATTTCATTTTCGGAGAGGGTAATCTTGCGTTGTTTCATATTCTCAAATGCTTTAATTAAATGATAATTCTATTCTTTTGAAGAAATAGCCATCCAATTTAAACAAATCATTTAGATTAAAAAATACGGCAACAAAAAATTGAACTGGATCATTACTTTTATATATCTAAATGCAACCCATTCCTTCAGACTGCATTATATCAAAGGATGAATACCGAAGCAGAAAAAGAGCTATTAAATAAAATCCGGAATGACCCGGGAAAATTTGGTGAGTTGTATGATATCTATTTTGACAAAATATTCAATTATGTGTTCCGCCGAATTACAGATTTTGATATGGCGAGGGATATTACATCAGAAGTATTTATAAAAGTATATCTTAATTTATGGAAATTTCAATGGCGGAGAATATCTATCGGCGCATGGATCTATAGAATTGCCACTAACGAAGTGAATCAGTACTTTAGAAAAAAGAAGTACCGCACCCAAAACCTTTTGGACCTGGGCATCAACTCCTTACTGCACATTCCTGACCCGGCAAGCCTGGAGTCGGAGAAGGCAAAAGCGAAAAAAGAGCTACAATCCCACACGGATTTTATAAAGGTTCAATCTATCCTGAAATCAATGGACATCAAATACCAGGAGGTCATTTCCCTGCGATATTTTGATCATAAATCCATAAAAGAAATTTGTGAAATTCTCGGCAAAAAAGAAGGGACTATTAAATCATTGATTTCCAGAGGATTAAAAAACATAAAGAAAAATTTTAAATAAAATTGCAACGAATTAATCACTCAATCATTATAGATATGAACACCAGCGATTTTGAAAATAAAATGGAAAAATTAACTTCACCCATGGTACATAGCGAAACCACAAAGCGGGTTCTGAAAATAGCTCTGGTGAATGCACGAAAGTCTGCAAATATTGGTTTGGTGCTGCTAGCCTTTCCTTTGTTATTTTTTCTGGGTAATGTTTTTAAGTATCAACTGGGTATCGACCTTGGATTCATTGCAGTCTTTGTAAGCTGGATTGGATCGCTCGACACCGTACCGGTGCTCAACTGGATAGTCCGCTTTTTGCTCCTGGGAGGTCCAGCAGTGGCAATTCTAATAAATCTACTGGCAATTACCCATTTTTATTCGGATAAAGAATCGAATGAATTCATTGTGACATTTAAACTTAAATGGGTCAACATTTTCATTATCCTCTTCTGCGGCCTGCTGCTTTTTCTATTTATGTTCTATTTAATGGTAGAAAATATAAAACCTGCATAAGGCAAGCAATTCAAGGTGGGTGGGCGAATCAAGAACAGTTGAGATAAATAAAAATATACGTCATCCGCGGGTTTAACCCGGGAATCCCTTTGAATTGGAACTTCAAATTTTGGATTGTCGGGATAAACCAGATAATGACGAATTTTTATTATTTTGTTTACATGAAATATCTATCCAGGAGATCCAAACCAATAGCTGTCCAAAGTCTATTAACAACTGTGAGAGAAATCTCAAAGTTTCCCTTCCACAATCTTCATGATCTCTTCTTCCAACGCTTCCGCTTTCTTATCAATTTCATTCCCCCTGGAAACGATTTCCTTAGCAAATTCCTGATCATTTAATCCCCCTGCATTGATTTTTACATTCAGCAAAGCCCCCCGAACCGCCGTTCGTGCACACAACGCACCTACTCCGGCATCTGTTATAGAATTCGGATTCCCGATATCTGCCATGGCTTTCATTACTTCCATGGAGTTATATGCTGTTTCAACTACTTTAAAAGGAACTTCAGTGGCATTCCGGGTGGCAGATTCAATAGCGTCCTTCCTCACCCTTTTATCTTCCTCGCTGCCTTTGGGTAAGCTAAAAGCCTCCATTATTTTGTTGAAAGCATTCGTGTCTTCATCCACAAGGGCTTGTAGGGTTTTCTGGTAATTCATTCCTTTTTCCGCCCATTCTGAAAACTCTTCCCAACGATCATCCCATCCCCGCTTATGTGCAGACAAGTTAGCAACCATTGTTCCCAAAGAAACTCCAAGTGAACCAACATATGCTGAAATTGATCCGCCACCGGGAGCAGGTGATTCTGATGCCGTTTCATTTGCAAATTCAGTAAGATTCAAATCAATTAAATTATTTGCTGAACCATCACCCATCATATATTCAATGATCTTTTCATTTGGATCAAACTGCTTCAGTTCATCCAATCCAAGTGATTTTATCGCAATCTTAATCAACTCATCATCGCTTACCCCCACTGAGCGTTGTTGCTTTTTCAGAAAATATTTCCCGGCATCGAGCATTGCATTCAGGGGCACAAGCCCCACCAGTTCCGATCCGGTCACGCGAATACCCCGGGCATGGGCTTTTTCACTTGCTTCATCAAAAGCAACATGCATCGATGTAATGCTGATATTTGTAAGGTTCAATGAAAGCTGAGCAATCCCATATTCTTCAATAAACCAACCAATCCCCTTTACAGATTTCAGTGTTCCGGGAATATTTACCGGTTCGCCATTATCATCACGGATGATTTTACCCGTTACCTGGTCTCCTTCACGTTTCGCCCTCCCTCGTTCACGTATATCAAAGGCAATGGCATTGGCACGACGTGTAGAAGTAGTGTTAAGGTTGATGTTGTAGGCAATCAGAAAATCGCGGGCACTTATCGCTGTGACACCTGTTGTTCGTGCCTTGTCGAATTCAGCCGGTCCAAAATCAGGTTTCCATTCAGGATCCACAAGTTTTTTTGTCAATCCTTCGTACTCTCCGGCCCTGCATGTCGCAAGGTTTTTACGCTTATCTTCTTTTGCAGCATTTTCATAAAAATACCCCGGGATTCCCAGCTCATCTCCAACCCGTTTGCCCAATTTATGAGCAAAGGTCACCGTTTCATCCATTGAAATATTTACAATCGGTACCAGGGGACATACATCGGTCGCGCCAAATCGGGGATGCTCTCCCGAGTGCTTGCTCATGTCGATGAGTTCGGATGCCTTTTTTATAATTCTGAATGCAGCTTCAATAACAGGTTTCGGCTCCCCTACGAATGTTATTACTGTTCGGTTGGTTGCCTTTCCCTGATCTACATCCAGTAGTTTGATGCCCTCAACAGTTTCAGCCATAGATGCAACTGCATCAATAATCGATTGATCGCGACCTTCACTGATATTGGGTACACATTCTATTAATTGCCTGCTCATTGATCTTTATTTGCAACAAAAGTATATAAACTAATAGATATAGATATTATAAATGAAGTAAGCTTGATTCCATATTTTAAAGCACCCCGTTGGCAGTGGAAATAGTGCGAGGAAAGAGGTGGTATCAGTTTCTATTGGTACCGAGATACTCAAGATTGTGACGGGATTGTGCAAAAAATCTAAAAAAGGCGTCATTCTGAACCCCGATAGCTATCGAGGGTGAAGAATCTGTAAGTCATTACACTTCGATTACTTAGAGATCCTTCCCGCTGGTCAGAAAGACGATCTCCTTTTTGCACAGATCCTATAATTTTCCGGTTTAATACGTGGGAATGTACTGCTCCACCTTGCCAATTTTCAATACCTGGCCTGATTTAAGTTTTTCATTTGGATCAATCGCGTTGATGACCGAGGTAAAATATGAATTTAACGAATTTCCAGTACGGCTATTAAATTGATCAAGCGTCTCTTTCGCCTTTGCCGTACGCACACGAATTGCAATTCCTGCAACTTTTTTACGCTCTTCATCCGTAATAGTATGAAAACTTCTTGCCGTAGCCTCAAAATCCTTTTCAAATTTCTTTGCACCTGTCCCAATCATCTGATAGGTTAAGTTTCCTTTTAATATCCAGCAGACAAACAAATTTACAACCGTGGCACCTGAAACTTCGTCAACTGCGAATATATGGGCTTTATAACCACCAATAGTTGTACTCTCTGATTTGTAAGCTTCAATCTCATGCTTTTCTTTCATCTTGTTGATGTAGGCATCGGCAACTGCATCGGGATCGTATGCATCTCCCAAAATGCCCCAAACGATCATAGCCTTACCATCTTCCTGAGTAGATCCCATGTATGAAGGGTTGTTGGTCCCGTTCCATTTTTCCGGAAAACTGATCGCAATACCTAAATCAGCCTGGTAGAAATAACTCCCTGAAAATACTCCCTGCTCAGGATTTTGTCCAACATAAATACCTTCAAAGTTTCCATATATTATTACTTTATCTGAGGCAATGTGTGATTGGGGTTCCCATTCCAATGTAGAGGACATTTCATTTATTTTCTCAATACGATCAGTGGTAAAGGGATGACTATCGAAATAGCTGAACTTGGTTTCCTTACCGGTTAGCATTTCTACATCTTTATTAAGATTATCTAATGCTGTTGCAAGGGCCAGTGGGTTGTAACCCGCTTTCGCAGCTAATTTTAAACCAAACTCATCTGCTTCATATTCATGCTTTCTGCTATATTTTGCTGTCGTTAAACCGGTTACAATCCCGATTGGTGCATTAATTAACGTTCCAATATCTTCGTTTGCCACTCCGATTATGTTTCCCGGTAGTTTTAACAATGCCGGAAAGATGCTTCGGTTTTTTTGTTTATATGAATGCCGGTTGTGTGCATGAATAATTTCATGACCAATGATTCCTGCTAATTCTGCTTCATCATTTATAAGTATCAGCAATCCCCTTGAAATATAGATATAACCACCGGGGAGCGAAAATGCGTTAGGCTCCATCATATCAACTATAAAAAACTCATAATCAAAAGTCCTGTTTCCCAGCTGGTCAACAAGGCGTTGACCTATCTCTCTTACGTATTCGATTGTAAGTGGATTCTCAATTAAACCTATCTGGGTTTCTACCATTTTGGCCCCCTCATCGCGAGCTTTCTTATCGTAGTTATATTTCTGTGAAAAAGTTAAACTATTAATAAAAAGTAGTAAAAAAGCAATTTTTGAGATTTTTTGATATTTCTGCATTCTAATTTTTCCTTTATGAATCATTTTAAAAGTAAGGCAAAGATAAATCATTTCGTTTCGATACAAATTAATCTTCATAATTGGTTTATTACTTTAGTAACAATTCACTTTATTAAACATTATTAAACCATTATTTACAAATGCTGCCAAAGGATTTGGAACTCTGGTACAATATTTGACTGTTTTAATACCAGGTCAAAGATTCAAAAAAATGAAAGATTTATTAAATATGGGTTTTAGCAAATTGCTTGCCATGGTGTTGTTTGGATTTACATTGCTTCTGGTAATTATCTCCATTTTGATATAATAAACAAATCTGGTAATGAATAATCCTTACTTCAATTCTATCATACGGTTCGATATTCCTCGTTAATTGTATTTACATTCGCTTGTTCAAATACGTCTAGCAGGTAACTTTGAAAAAGCCGACCGTTTTACTCAGCACTCTATTTGCAGTGTTTCTTTTACAGTCCTGTAGTCCGCGGTATGTAAGAAGTATTACTGAATCAACCATATTCAGTCAAAATCATACTGGATTTTATTTATATGATCCTTCTACAGATAAAATAATTGCAGATGTAAATGGAGCAAAATATTTTACGCCCGCGTCCAACACTAAAATTTTTACTCTTTATACAAGCCTGAATATCCTGGGTGATTCTATTCCAGCTTTTAAATATGTAATTCGGGAGGATTCGCTTATTATCTGGGGAATGGGGGACCCGTCATTCCTCAATCGCAATCTTTCTGAAAGCAATGTTTACGATTTTCTCAGGAATCGAAGTGAGAAAATTTTTCTTTCATTCGATAATTTTTATGATAAAGCCTTTGGGCCAGGCTGGGCTTGGGGAGACTATTTATACTACTACCAGGCTGAGAAAGCCCCTTTCCCGATATACGGAAATATTGTTGAGGTTGAAAAGAAAAAAGATACAGCTGGAGTATATGTATATCCTGAATCATTTGAGAAATTTCTTATGCCTGTGGAGGATCAATTATCTGCTACCACTCCTTATCGTGATCCTGGGAGCAACCTGATCCGGTTTTATCCACCGGATGACAGTATCTCTTATAGTCAGAGTATCCCTTTCAAATATACTCCGGAACTGGTCGCAGAGCTTCTTTCAGATACACTTAAGGTAGAAGTAAGTATTATAAAGGAACAATTAGCTGAAAGTACCTATACTTATTACAGCATACCTTCGGATTCACTTTACAAACAAATGATGCAAGCCAGCGACAATTTTATCGCGGAACAATTGATGCTAATAAATGCTGGAATAATCTCCGATTCATTAAAAACTTCAATTGCCATTTCCTACAGTATAGACTCATTGTTGTCAGATTTGCCTGATGAGCTGATTTGGAGGGATGGATCAGGGTTATCGAGATATAATTTGTTTACACCACGATCCATCGTAATGCTCTGGAACAAAATTTATAAAATTGTACCCGAAGGCAAGCTTTTTGATATGATAGCCACCGGTGGAGTGTCGGGTACATTAGAGAACTGGTATAAATCTGATCCACCATTTATTTTTGGTAAAACAGGGACATTGAGTAACAACCATGCTCTTTCGGGTTTTTTAAGAACCAAAAAAGATAAATTGCTGATTTTTAGCTTTATGAATAATAATTACAAACACAGTTCTTCGATCATTAAAGTCGAAATGGAAAAAATATTAAGGGAAATATATGAAACATACTAGTCAAAGATTAACATTATCAGTAATCCTGTTTGTCGGTTGTTTAATTCCTATTCAGGGATATTCCCAGGAAATTTCATTGGATTCGCTGAATATAATGATCGGGCAGATGATCATGGTGGGATTTCATGGCCGGGAAACAAATAGTGATACCACACTCGTCAATGATATTATAAATGGAACAATTGGAGGTGTAATATTCTATGAGAAAAATATAGACCCAAAGAAACCCTGGATAAAACTTAAATTATTATCCACCTATCTTCAGAATAAATCTGAAATTCCTTTATGGATCTCGATTGATCAGGAAGGGGGTAGGGTTAACCGCCTAAAAACAAAATATGGGTTTCCTCCCTCTGTATCTGCAGAATACCTGGGAGGACTGGATAAGCCTGACTCCACAAAATTCTATGCCGATTTAACAGCATCAACACTTGCAGGGCTAGGTATAAATGTGAATTTTGCGCCTGATGTTGACCTGGCTACCAATCCTGACAATCCAATCATCGCGGGTAAAGAACGCGCATACTCTGTGGATCCTTTATTAGTTGGTAAACATGCCGCAATCGTAGTTCAATCGCATAGAAAGTTTGGTATTGTCACCTCATTAAAGCATTTTCCCGGTCATGGCAGTTCAGCAGACGACACGCACCTTGGTATGGCCGACGTATCTGAAGTTTGGGTTGAAGAAGAGTTAGAACCTTATAAAATACTCATTGAATCCGGAAATGCTGATGCAATTATGACTGCCCACATTATAAACAGAAATTTGGATAAAGAAGGAATGCCGGCAACATTATCAAAACAAATCGTACAAAACCTGCTCCGTGATACTTACGGATATGACGGTGTTGTTTTTTCGGATGACATGCATATGCGTGCAATCAGCGATCATTTCGGTACTGAAAAAGCAATTGGTTTATGTATTAATGCCGGTGTAGATGTTTTACTATTTTCAAATAATATTTCGGATTCAAACCAGTCCGAAGCGCAAAAGATCCATGACATTATTAAATCTCTCGTAGCGCGGGGTGTCGTATCTGAAGAACGAATCAAAGAATCATTTGTAAGGATTATGAGATTAAAGGATAAGTATCTCACTGAATAGGAATAGCAAAGGTCCTTCTCAGAAATTTCATTGCGATTGAATTAAAAAAACCTCCTTAATTAGCTCTAAATCGTAAAATTTTTAACTTTAATCGGAATTTATTAAATTATTATTCGTTATCAGGTCAGGTGGCTCGTTATGATCACGAAAAAAAGATTAATATTTATAATTTTTTGTACTTGCTGGATTTGGTTGATCCCAAACTGTAAGGCACAGTTGAAGGTTGATACCACAAGGTCAGAAGTTTTTCTTGTTGAAGAAATACTACTTGGAAAAGGTATCCTGGCCGGTAATATAACCTACAAAGGCCCACCTTTTGCCGTTGCACATTTTAACGATTCCAGCAATACGATAGGAATTACTGAGGGCATTCTATTATCAACCGGCAATGTATATTATAGCCTGGGCCCAAATAGAAGTCCCCGTACAGGGTGGGCGTCCAATACATCCGGTGACGAGGACCTTGATAATATTACACGTGGCAGAACGCATGACGCATCCGTTTTGGAATTCGACTTTATTACGCAGTCCGAAAACCTGTCTTTCAAGTATGTATTTGCGTCAGAAGAGTACCAGGAATACGTTGGATCAAAGTTTAATGACGTATTCGGCTTTTTTCTTTCTGGCCCTAACGCCGACAAGGTAAATCTTGCACTGTTGCCAGACGGTAGTACACCCATCACGATCAACAATGTCAATCATGAAAACGGTGAGGATTATTATATTGATAATCCGTATTACAATACGACTGACCCCTTCGTATGGGATGTAAGGAAGCGGAAGGTTGTAAAAAACAAACGGTATCAAAAGCAGGCGAAACTTCCCTCATATAACATTCAATTTGATGGATTTACTGTAGTTCTCGAAGCCAAATATGTAGTGATTCCAAATGAAATATATCATATTAAGATGGCCGTAGCGGATGTCGCCGATGGTATTCTTGATTCGGGGGTTTTTCTGGAGGCAGGTTCGTTTGTCAGTCACGGAAATGAAGTTGTTACTATCAACAAAGTTTTTAAAGAAGACCCTATAATCCGTGAAGAAGAAAGGGTGGTTAAAATAGAACCCCGGTCAATAATACCTGATACACTTACTCCGGTGATACCCAACGAAATAAGAACAATTGAGTTTGCTTTTGATTCATCAATAATTCCTGATTCGTCCTACTATATCCTTCAAAATATTTCTCAAGTACTCTCTCATTACCCTGAATTATCCATCACAATAATTGGCCATACAGATAATAAAGGATCAAATGAATACAATTTAGACCTTTCGAAGCGCCGTTCTCAGGCGGCGACAAAACAATTAATCGATTTTGGCGTTAGAAGTAATAGGATCACAAGTCGTTATCGGGGTGAAGGGAATCCTGTTGGTTCAAATAGCACCACAAAAGGACGGGCAAAGAACCGCCGTGTGGAATTTGAATTGATAAAAGGGACTGCACAACTCAGATAGGGCTCAACTGGAATTATTTTGGACTGATTTTTGTTTATCCATTGGTTGGTGAAAACAATGATAACAATTATTAGTGTAACGAGTATTGGATGACAGGAGGTAAAAATGCGTCAGCTTAAAGTAACAAAATCAATAACAAACAGGAGCAGTGAGTCGCTCAACAAGTATCTTCAGGATATTAGCCGCGAAACAATGGTTACAACTGAAGAAGAAGTTGAACTGGCACGCCGAATTAAGGAAGGAGACCCGATTGCCCTTGATAAACTGGTACGTGCAAACCTTCGGTTCGTTGTTTCCGTGGCAAAAAAATACCAGAATGCAGGGCTTACGTTGAATGATCTTATCAACGAAGGAAATATCGGGTTGGTAAAGGCTGCCCAGAGATTTGATGAAACAAAAGGATTTAAATTTATTTCATACGCAGTGTGGTGGATCCGCCAATCCATTATACAAGCCATTTCAGAGCAATCCCGAATGATTCGTATGCCACTGAATAAAGTGGATTCCCTGGGCAAAATCAATGAGGCTATCGGAAGGATAGAACAAAAACTTGAACGTGCACCAACCGCTGAAGAACTTGCGGAAATAGTAAACATGGACAAAAGAGAGGTAATCAAAGTATTAAACCTTGCCGGAAGACATGTTTCTGTAAATGCACCGTTTAAGTCTGAGGAAACAAATAGTCTTCTTGATGTGCTTGAAGACAAAGATGTTGATCGTGCGGATACGCAAATGGACAAGACTTATTCCCTTAAAATTGAAACGGAAAGAGCGCTTTCTTCATTAACGGAACAGGAAAAAGAAGTGATCAAATTGTATTATGGTTTAAGTACAGGTCAGCCACTCACATTGGGTGAAATTGGGGAACAGTTTGATTTAACAAACGAACGTATCCGACAGATTAAACTCAGGGCCCTGGCAAAACTTCGAAATTCGAAACGCAAATATTTGCTCAAATCTTACCTTGGTTAGGTGGATAGGAAAAGCCGGTTTTTTACCGGCTTTTTTTATGAAGAGCTTCCTTGTTCCGGTCCAATCAGCAGGTCCTGAAGTACAGAGTTTAAATTTATAGAATTAACCACCTAACTATTACTATTTATACATTGATATATTTCCTTATCAATAAATAAAACATAGATAACTTTGAATAATTTGAAGACACAGGTCTAATTCATTTATTGGCAAAGCCATGACTATGTCATCGAAAGATTTGATATCGAAGAAAAATGCAAGGTTTCCCTAAGTTTATTGAAGCTCATATCCCCTTCAATCCCCCTTTAACTGGCTTAATGTTTTCAGGATGAACATCTATGTGAAGGGGGACTTTTGCCAAATTAAATTAACATCATCAGGTT
>CAZONK010000068.1:0-14742 GCA_964581095.1 uncultured Roseivirgaceae bacterium | reverse complement strand
AATTCAACCAAGATGATTATTTTATCGGGGTTTATTTTTATATTTTTATTAATGTGTCAAGAATCACAAATTGAATTTGCTTAAATTATTTGGGGTAATTTTTCCGCTACTTTCTCAATTTCGGAATAACTAATATTAGTTGGTTTGATCGTATTCATTAGAAATTGTGCTTCTTTTACATTTACCTCCTTGTCGGCATAAATCATTTTATGAATCCAGGCAAAGGTTTTAATTTGATCTATCCTGCTAGAGTTTATAAGACCATCCATTCCAGCTTTGCGTAATTCTTCCAATGATTTCTTTTGGAGATCCCTTTTGAATTCGGCTAATGAAACATCAGAAACTTGTTCAAATTCAATGATATTTTTAAGCACCCTATCTTCCTGATTTTGAATAACTCCATCACTATTCATTACAACATAGCACAAATACAATAATGATTTTTGATTATCCTCCACGACCAATAATTATGAAATCAGTTTGGTAAAAAATCGTAACATGTTACAAGTTATTAATAAATTATAAAATTATAAACCTTACAAATGGAAAATTTTTAATTAAAAGCCATTATTAAGGTGTTTAACAAATCACTTGATCATCCTGGAGGTTTCGATCAACATCATTCCATCAACCGTCACATCTTTTCCCTCGTATTGAATATTCATACGAGATGGCTGTAACACTGTACCCCAAATCTGACCGGAATTATCTGAAGGTATATACACAAGGGGTGTGCTTGTATTTCCAATAGGAGTAACTTCAAAAGAAGATTTTGATGATTGAAAACTAAGTTTCCCTCCCACCAATAAATTTGGAGTTTTATTCACAATAATAGAATCAGAGAACAGACAACGACTATCAAAACTGTTTAGCCCTCCAATAATTAACTCTCCGTCCATTTCGAGGTAGAAAAATGATCTTGCACCAAATAGATTAATATTCTCTGATACAAAATGAAACCAAACCCATCCATCGCCCATCTGGTGTGGTTGCCCCGTAAACCAACCCTGTTCATGGTATGCCTTGCCAGATAAATTAAGATGATTATTATTGATGATCAAATTCCCGGTAACATCCCCCTGTGGAACATGTGCGGCATATCGATACTTACCTTTCTTTTTTAGAATAAGTCTATTTCCAAAAGACCCCAAACTCCCGGTTGGAAGTGGAGAAAAAGCTTTTGATTTGGATGCTATTGTTGCCGATCCTTCGATCTTATCCAGAAAAAAATTGATCGTGTACTCCCGTTTTTTGTTGTTGTGTGATCTTATAATTTCAATGTAGGAACATTTCAGGCTGTTTTCATCGTATTGTACTTCGTTTGAATCAATGACCTTTTCTGAAATTGTCAATTCTCCGTTGGCCTTCAGATAGCTTGTATAAATAAGTGTTTTACCATCAGGTTCTTTTTCGGGATCAGTCCACCAATGATGAGGAACAAACATTAAAACTAAAACCGATCCATCATCAAAAAAGAAATCGAAATACCACCACTGTGTCAAAGCCTTTTCTCCTAAGAAATTGTTATCTTCTGTTTTTCGAAGCCTGTTATCCGATTGAAACTTATGCATATTGTGTAAAAAAGAGCTGCATGATGCAAGAAATGATATGATCAATACTGCTGTCGTAATTTTTAGCATAATTTCATTACTCTCAATTAGGTTAAGTCCGTGTGAAATATTAATGCAGCTTCGTATTGTAGCAAAAAAGTGAGAAGGAGATCCAACTAATACAATGCCGGCCAGACTTAAAGTTAACAGGAAATTTGTGAATGCCAAGCTCCAATTAATTACCATGCATTTGAAGTTGCTATTGTCCTTTGTTTACCTGGGTAAGGCTAATCCTGGTAAATTATTTATCCATACAGATCCATTCCTACTATCAAGAATACCAACAAAAATGTTTATTTGATTTTTGTTAGAAACTGTATTTAATTATATTGTAATATGCTGTTTATCTGTAGATTATGATAACTATACTACTATTCCCAAGCCGTATTTCTATAAAATAATTATTATTATCGTAAGCTACTCCTTATTAATTATGTGTCTTGGTTTGAGTAAAGTCAATACAGTAACCTAATAATCAGGGCAATGAATAATAATATCCAAATATTTGATACAACCCTTCGTGATGGCGAACAGGTACCGGGAAGTGGTTTAAATGCTCAACAAAAAGTTACAATTGCTTTGGCACTGGAAAAACTGGGAGTTGATATTATTGAAGCTGGATTTCCTATATCCAGCCCTGGTGATTTTAACTCTGTTACAGAAGTTTCGAAAAATATAAAAAATTCCATTATTTGCGCCTTGTCACGTGCGGTAGAAAAAGACATTGATATTGCAGCCCAGGCGCTTAAATATGCAAAAAGAGGCAGGATACATACAGGCATTGGTACATCAGACCAGCATATCCGGTACAAGTTCAACTCTAACAGGGAGGCTATTATGGAACGCGCGATCCGATGTGTGAAATATGCAAAGCAGTATGTCGAAGACATTGAATTTTATGCAGAGGATGCCGGAAGAACAGATAATGAATATCTCGCAAGAGTGATGGAGGCCGTTATTAAAGCGGGGGCTACCGTTTTAAATATTCCCGACACAACAGGATACTGCCTGCCTGAAGAATACGGAGAAAAAATCAAGTACCTGAAAGAAAACGTAAAGGGAGTTGAAAATGTGACCATATCTACACATTGCCACAATGATTTGGGGCTGGCGACCGCCAACACTATTGCAGGAATACAAAATGGGGCAACACAGGTGGAATGTACCATCAATGGTATTGGGGAGCGTGCCGGAAATACTTCCCTTGAAGAAGTGGTCATGGTGTTGAAAAAACACAATTGGCTTGACTATCAGACAAACATCAATACGAAGATGCTCTGTCCTATCAGTCATATGGTATCGGGGAACATGGACATTATAGTGCAACCCAATAAAGCAATTGTAGGATCAAATGCATTTGCGCATTCTTCGGGCATTCATCAGGATGGAGTACTGAAAAACCGTGAAAACTACGAAATAATGAATCCGGATGAAGTAGGTGTTGACCATTCATCTATCGTACTAACTGCCCGAAGTGGTCGTGCTGCTGTCCGGTACAAACTCACCAAATTGGGAATCAGCGTTGATCGCGAAGAGTTGGAAGATATCTACAATTCATTCCTGGCTGTTGCAGACCTGGGTAAGAATGTTTCTGATGAACAATTGTTGGATATTGCTGCTAACATAATTTCCATTGCAAAAAAGGTAAGTGCCTGAAGATTTGAAGCGAAGTAGTATGGGAAAATCAATATTTGATAAGGTGTGGAATAACCATGTTGTCCAGCAGGAACAAGACGGCCCCGCAATTCTATATATCGACCGCCACTTTATACATGAAGTAACAAGCCCGCAGGCATTCGATGGACTCAAGAAAAAAGGATTGCAGGTTTTTCGGCCAGAGCAAACCATTGCCACCGCCGATCACAATGTGCCCACCCAGAACCAGCACCTTCCAATAGTCAATGAGCTTTCACGGATACAATTGGCAAAACTTGAAGAAAATTGCAACGAATTTGGTATCGAACTGTATGGCCTAGGCCATCAACGCCAGGGTATTGTGCATGTTATTGGTCCTGAATTGGGGATAACACTGCCCGGAATGACGATCGTTTGTGGTGATAGTCATACAGCCACACATGGGGCCTTTGGAGCCATCGCGTTCGGTATTGGTACGAGCGAAGTAGAACAGGTACTGGGTACACAGTCCGTTTTACAGCTGAAGCCAAAAACCATGTGTATTCATATTGATGGAAAATTAGGCAAAGGTATCAGCAGCAAAGATGTTATCCTGTATATTATTTCGAAGCTAACTGCCGCCGGAGGAACCGGCTATTTTATTGAATACACCGGCCCCGTAATTGAAAAGCTTTCGATGGAAGCCCGAATGACCATTTGCAACATGAGTATTGAAATGGGCGCGCGGGGTGGCATGATCGCACCGGATCAAACCACTTTTGAATACCTGAAAGACAAACCTTTTGCACCCAAAGGAGATGCCTGGCATAAAGCAGTTAAAAAATGGGAATCCCTCCCTTCGGATGAAAATGCACAGTATGATAAAACGGTGAGTTTTGATGGTTCGGATATCACCCCAATGATCACTTATGGAACCAACCCCGGAATGGGTATGGACATTCATTCCAGGATTCCTGATGCAGCTACCATTGCCTCAAACGGTAGCGTAGAATCTTTCGAAAAATCTTTGAAGTACATGGAGTTTGCTTCTGGTGAGCACTTACTGGGTAAGACCATTAACCACGTTTTTATCGGGTCCTGTACCAACGGCAGGATTGAAGATCTGCGTGAAGTGGCAAACATTGTAAAAGGCAGGAAAAAGGCTGCCAACATTCGGGCTTTAATTGTTCCCGGTTCAAAACAAGTGGAAGAACAAGCCCGGTGTGAAGGAATTGATACCATCCTGGAAGAAGCAGGATTTGAATTGCGTCAACCGGGATGTTCGGCATGCCTGGCAATGAACGACGATAAAGTTCCTCCGGGGGAATACTGTGTATCTACTTCCAACAGGAATTTCGAAGGCAGGCAGGGCCCGGGAGCCCGAACGCTATTGGCTAGTCCGGCTACGGCAGCGGCAGCAGCAATCAATGGATACATCACCGATGTAAGGAAATTAATGGATTGAGATGGAGAGATGAGATGGAAAAATTTGAAAAACTAATATCAACAGCAGTACCTATTCCGATGGAAAACATTGATACAGACCAGATTATCCCGGCACGTTTTTTAAAGGCTACAACGCGTGAAGGATTTGGTGAAAACCTGTTTCGTGACTGGCGATATGAAGATGGAAAAAACAAAAAACATGATTTCGTTCTCAATGATCCGGAATACAACGGATTAATATTAGTAGCAGGTAAAAATTTTGGTTGTGGTTCCAGTCGCGAGCATGCGGCATGGGCATTATACGACTATGGATTCCGCGTGGTTATCTCAAGCTTTTTCGCAGATATATTTAAAAACAATGCGCTGAACAACGGTCTCCTCCCTATCCGTGTAAATGATGAATTTCTGAAAATCCTGTTCCATAACATTAATAATGAAAACCCTGAACTAACCGTTGACCTTGAACAACAAATTGTTTTTTATTCATCGAAAGATAGTTTACAAAAAACATCATTTGAAATAGATAGCTACAAAAAGAAATGCCTGATAAATGGTCTGAATGATTTCGATTATTTACTGTCGAAAAAAAAGGCAATAGAATTATTTGAAAAAGAAATACAGACAACTTCTTAAAGTGAAGAAAGAATTTGAAATAGCGATCCTGCCGGGTGATGGTATTGGCCCCGAGATAACAAACGAAGCGCTGAAGGTGCTGAAGGCTATCGAAAACCGCTTTGGCTATACTTTTAGTAGCAAAACCGGACTTGTGGGTGCCTGCGCTATCGATGCTACCGGTAACCCATTTCCGCAGGAAACCGAAATATTATGCAAAAACTCAGACGCAATATTGTTCGGTGCTATCGGAGACCCGAAGTATGACAACAATCCTTCGGCCACAATCAGACCGGAACAGGGTCTCTTGCGAATGCGAAAATCATTAGGGTTATACGCCAATATCCGCCCGGTCAAAACCTTTTCTTACCTTCAAGGGAAGTCCCCTATTAAAGAAGAAATTATTGCCAACACTGATTTTATTGTTTTTCGCGAACTGACCGGAGGGATATATTTTGGTGAACCAAGTGAAATTTCTCCTGATGGCAACTCTGCGGTAGATACCTGTAGCTATTCCAGAAAGGAAATTGATCGCATCGCTAAAAAAGCATTCGATGCAGCTCAACAACGGAGGAAAAAATTAACGTTGGTGGACAAAGCCAATGTATTGGCAACGAGCCGACTGTGGAGGCAAATTGTAACGGAAATGGCCAGAGACTACCCGGATGTAGAAGTGGAAAATATGTTTGTTGACAATGCCGCCATGCAGCTCATTCTCAATCCTTCCCAATTTGATGTGATACTAACGGAAAATATGTTTGGCGATATTATCACCGATGAAGCCTCCGTTATTACAGGATCCATCGGGTTGATGCCTTCGGCTTCTACAGGGGATTCCGTTGGTTTGTTTGAACCTATTCATGGATCTTATCCGCAGGCTACAGGCCTCAATAAGGCAAATCCAATGGCTACAATTCTATCTGCTGCGATGATGCTGGAATATGCTTTTGGATTGAAAGAAGAAAGCAATACGATCAGCAGGGCTGTAGAGGAAGCACTGGAATCCGGTTTTGTAACAGAAGATATTGATCCTATAAATTATCATTCTACATCCGAAGTGGGTAGCGCTATAGCAAATATGATTACCTCAGAGAAACTTGTATAAATTTCAATAGTAATGTACTACGACAAAAACACGATATTATTTTTAAATGGGGAGTGGAAAAAGGCTGCGGAAGCAGGGGGAGACCTGTTTAGTCAGACCCTCCATTACGGAAATGGGGTTTTTGAAGGCATCCGTTCTTACGAAACACCAAATGGTCCGCAAATATTCAAAGCCCGTGAGCACTATGAGCGGTTGATCCATTCAGGGAAAAGAATTAACATCGAGATACCCTATGAGGTTGACGAACTAATTTCTATTTCCTATAAACTGCTTGAGAAGAACAACCTCAAAAATGCTTATTTACGACCGCTCGTATTCATGGGGGCCAATATGACACTTACATTAACAGATGAGGTCCATGTACTCATAACCGCCTGGCAATGGGGAAAATACCTTGGCGAAAAGCTGGTCCGCGTAATGATATCTTCTTATCAGCGTCCCAGCCCGAAAGCATTTCCTGTGGATGCTAAAATTACAGGCCTCTATACAAATTCAATCCTGGCCACGACCGAGGCTAAATCTAAAGGATTTGATGAAGCATTGCTGCTTGATTCCAAAGGATATATTGCGGAAGGTCCTGGTGCCAATTTCTTCCTGGAAAAAGGTGGAATTCTGATAACTCCAAAATTAGGCCATATTTTACCTGGAATTACACGTGCAACGATTATCAGCTATGCCAAAGAGCTGGGTTTTTCTGTAGAAGAAAGAAATATATTACCCGAAGAAATTGATGGTGCCGATTCAGCGTTTTTTACCGGAACGGCTGCAGAAGTTGCGGGTATAAAATCTATCGGCGGTTATGACTTCCCAACACCCTGGGAAGATTCAATGGGTCACAGCCTGTTTCTTATGTACCGTCATCGTGTATCTGATAATGAATTAAAAGATTTTTCTCTCGTTTAGTGTATGCCTGAATTAAATAAATATAGCAAAGCGGTTACGCAGGATCCTACTCAACCTGCTGCCCAGGCAATGCTGCATGCGATCGGGCTTTCTGATGCCGATTTAAAAAAACCACAAGTGGGAATAGCCAGCACCGGTTACGACGGCAATCCTTGCAACATGCATTTGAATATGCTCTCGGGAAAAGTAAAGCAAGGCACATTTGGTGCAGATCTGATCGGATTACAATTCAACACGATCGGGGTAAGCGATGGGATCTCCATGGGCACTCCCGGAATGCGCTACTCTCTTCCTTCAAGGGATATTATTGCAGACTCAATAGAAACTGTAATCAATGGCCAAAGCTATGACGGACTTGTAGCAGTAGTGGGATGTGATAAAAATATGCCGGGAGCATTAATGGCTATGGGCCGGATCAACCGCCCTTCTATTCTTGTGTACGGTGGAACAATCGCTTCGGGAAAATACAAAGACAAAAAATTGGATATAGTATCTGCTTTTGAGGCGCTTGGCCAGAAAATAGCAGGTACCATTGATGAGGAGGAATTCCAGGGCGTTATTCAAAATGCCTGCCCGGGAGCAGGGGCCTGTGGCGGAATGTACACTGCAAATACAATGTCGTCAGCCATCGAAGCCATGGGCATGTCGTTACCCTATAGTTCGTCCAATCCGGCCAACAGTGAAGACAAACTGAAAGATTGTGTACTGGCTGGGAAGTCCATAAAAAACCTGTTGGAAAATGACATCAAACCTTCAGATATTCTTACCCGGCAATCCATGATCAATGCTTTTACGCTTGTGATCGTTCTGGGAGGTTCCACAAATGCTGTTTTACATTTCCTTGCTATTGCCCATGCTTTTGACATACCTTTTGATCTGAAAGATATGCAGGAGATAAGCGACAAAACGCCTTTTATTTCTGATCTGAAACCGAGTGGAAAATACCTCATGGAAGATGTTCATAACATCGGTGGTACTCCTGCAATTTTGAAAATGCTATTTGATGAAGGAAGGATCGATGGAAACTGTATGACGGTAACAGGAAGAACAATAGCACAAAACCTGGAGGGAAACCCGGGCCTTGAGAAAGACCAGACTATCATAAAACCCTTTAGCGAACCCATAAAAACAACAGGCCATATTCAAATTTTGTATGGCAACCTGGCTTCGGATAGTGCGGTAGCAAAAATTACAGGGAAAGAAGGGGAATCATTTGAAGGGCCCGCTCGCGTATTTGACAGTGAATATGATGCTAATGCGGGTATAGGCAATGGAAAAGTAAAAAGTGGTGATGTGGTTGTAATTCGTTATGAAGGACCAAAAGGTGGCCCGGGGATGGCGGAAATGCTAAAACCTACGGCTGCCATTGTGGGGGCCGGATTGGGTGGCGAAGTTGCCTTGATCACCGACGGTAGATTTTCAGGAGGCACCCACGGATTTGTAGTGGGTCATATTACTCCCGAGGCACAGGATGGAGGTACAATTGCGCTGGTAGAAGATGGTGACACAATACGAATTGATGCCGATACGAATACGATTGAAGTAATTGTATCAGATGAAGTTCTCCAGAATCGGAGAAAAAACTGGGTCCCTCCCGAATCAAAACATCAAAAAGGAATACTTTATAAATATGCCAAAATGGTAGCCCCTGCATCAGAAGGGTGTATTACCGATAAATAGCAATAAAGAGTATGGAAGCAATAGCAGATAAAAAGCAACAAAAAGTAACAACTACTGAAAAAATTCGCGGTGCTGAAGCAGTCATCCGGATTCTTCTGGAAGAAGGGGCAAAAACACTTTTCGGGTATCCCGGGGGTGCTATCATGCCCATTTATGACGCCTTATATGATTATAGCGATAAGCTTAATCATATTCTCGTGAGGCACGAACAAGGGGCTACACATGCTGCCCAGGGGTACGCTCGTGTAACGGGGAAAACAGGAATTTGCTTTGCGACTTCTGGTCCTGGAGCAACAAACCTGATCACCGGAATTGCTGATGCATTCATTGATTCCACACCCTTAGTTTGTATAACCGGACAGGTAGGATCCTCATTGCTCGGATCTGATGCTTTCCAGGAAACTGATATTATCAGTATATCAAAGCCTATTACAAAATGGAATTTTCAGATAACCAATGCCAAAGAGATCCCGGAAGTAATGGCAAAGGCATTTTATCTTGCCCGAACAGGTAGACCGGGCCCTGTATTGCTTGACATTACCAAAGATGCACAGATGCAGGAATTTGAATTTTCTTATCAACCCTGTACCGGAATCCGGAGTTATAAACCTACACCTGATATCGACAAAGAGAAGGTAAGTGAAGCAGCAAAACTTATTAATGCTGCCAAAAAACCCTTTGTAGTTTATGGTCAGGGTATTTTATTATCAAAGGCACAGGAAGAATTTAAAAAATTTATTGAAAAAACAGGGATACCTGCAGGAAGTACATTATTAGGTTTATCAGCGCTCGACTCCGATCATCCATTATTCGTAGGAATGCTGGGAATGCATGGCAATTATGCCCCCAATATTAAAACGAACGAATGTGATCTACTCATCGCTGTGGGAATGCGCTTTGATGACAGGGTAACAGGGGACGTAAGTGAATACGCAAAAAATGCCAAAGTCATTCATATTGAAATCGACGATGCAGAAATCGATAAAATAATCAAAACGGATGTGGCGATCCATGCTGATGCAAAAGAAGCGCTGCAACTACTAACAAAAGAGGTGAAGTCCAATTCGCATGATGAATGGTTGAGAGAGTTTGAGGATTGTAAAACCATCGAAACGAATAAGATCATCAATAAACAGATCCATCCTGAAAGTGGGGAAATTACAATGGGTGAGGTCATACATTGTATTTCAGAGATTACAAAAGGTGAGGCCGTTATTGTAACCGATGTGGGGCAACATCAAATGATCACCAGCAGATACTACAATCATAAGCGTACGCAAAGTAACATTACTTCGGGAGGGCTTGGTACAATGGGATTTGCTTTACCCGCAGCGATCGGTGCAAAAATTGGCGCCCCTGAAAGAGATGTAATCGCCATCATTGGAGATGGTGGATTTCAGATGACACTGCAAGAGCTTGCTACAATATTGCAATATAAAATCCCAGTGAAAATTATCATTCTAAACAATAATTTTCTTGGTATGGTACGACAGTGGCAGCAACTATTTTTCACGAAAAGGTATTCATTTACCGAGCTGACCAATCCCGAGTTTGCCAAGGTTGCTGAAAGTTTTGGTATTTCTTCACAAAAAATCACCGAAAGAGAAACAATAAAATGTGCACTGGAAGAGCTGTTTAGTCATGACGGCCCTTATTTACTCGACATTATTGTAGAGAAAGAAGAGAACGTGTTTCCAATGGTCCCTTCCGGAGAAAGTATTTCAAATATCAGACTAGAATAAAAAACAGATGGATACAAGAAGATTTACAATCAGTATATTCTCAGAAGACCGTATAGGCCTTCTGCACAGTATTACAATCATTTTCACCCGAAGGAAGCTGAATATCGAAAGTATAAACAGTTCTGAATCAGAACGAACGGGCATTTATCGATATACATTGGTATTCTCAACTGATCTTGATACGGCACAAAATGTTACCAAACAAATAGATAAACTTGTGGATGTATTGCGTGCATTTCTTCATGAAGAGGACCAGATCATCCATCGTGAGGTGGCCCTTTATAAGGTGGCAACGGCTTCATTTTATAACGGGAACGAAGTAGAAAAACTTTTGAGAAAGCATGCTGCAAATATTATAAGGATCGAGCAGGACTATCTTGTAATTGAGAAAACCGGTTGGAAAACGGAAACACAGGCATTGCTTCAGGACCTGGAGCCTTACACAGTACTGGAATTTACACGTTCCGCTCGTGTAGTCATTACAAAACGATGGAAACGACTGCATAAAAATGTGCTGGCTGTTGAACAGTAGAAATAATATTAGAAACTGAAACAAAAAGATAAATTTAGAAATATGGCAAGAATTAATTTTGGTGGTATAGAAGAAAACGTTGTTACCCGGGAGGAATTTCCTCTGGAAAAAGCCCGGGAAATACTGAAAAATGAAACCATGGCAATCATTGGTTATGGCGTACAGGGCCCGGGACAGGCACTCAATTTGAAAGACAATGGCTTCAAGGTACTTGTGGGGCAACGAAAAGGCTCAAAAACATGGGACAAAGCCGTTGATGACGGATGGGTTCCCGGGGAAACACTATTTGAGATCGAAGAAGCTTGCGAAAGAGGAACCATTTTGATGAACCTCCTATCGGACGCAGGCCAGATCAGTGTTTGGCCTACCTTTAAAAAACACCTGACGGAAGGGAAAGGCCTGTATTTTTCACACGGATTTGGAATCACATTCCATACACAAACAGACATTGTACCACCCAAAAATGTGGATGTGTTTTTAGCCGCACCCAAAGGTTCAGGAACTTCGTTGCGACGTATGTTTCTGGCCGGAAAAGGATTGAATTCAAGCTATGCTATTTTCCAGGATGCAACCGGACGATGCATGGACAGGGCCATCGCCATTGGTATTGGTATTGGTTCAGGGTACCTGTTTGAAACCACTTTCGAAAAAGAAGTGTATTCTGATCTTACCGGCGAACGTGGTGTACTCATGGGTGCAATTGCCGGAGTTTTTGAGGCCCAATACAATGTATTGCGAAGCCACGGGCATTCACCCTCCGAAGCATTTAATGAAACAGTGGAAGAGCTTACCCAAAGCCTGATGCCCCTGGTAGCTGAGAACGGCATGGACTGGATGTATGCCAATTGCTCAGCCACAGCACAGCGGGGAGCGCTCGACTGGCGGCATAAGTTCAGGGAAGCAACCAAACCGGTTTTTGAAGAGCTGTATGACAGCGTTGCCGCCGGAAAGGAAGCTAAAAGGGCGATTGAGGAAAACAGTCAGGATGATTACCGTGCCCGGTTGGAGGTTGAGCTCTCAGAAATTCGGGAATCAGAATTGTGGCGTACAGGTGCAGAGGTACGAAAATTGAGGCCGGAGAATAATTAAATCAATAAAGGCCACGAATGCGCGAAAAAGGACATTCGTGCATACGTGGCAAACACGTCAATAACTTTTTTCAGGCAACCATTTGTAACATTACTTCACTTCATCCGGTAGTGCTTCAATTGGCATCAGTTGTATGTTCCGGTAAAAAATCTCGGCCCCCTCGGACTGCAACTGTATCTTCCCTTTAACCAAAGGTGTTTCCTGGCCATTTTCAAGATACCGGGCATTATATATTCTATTGTTAACAGTGCCATTTACAACATGTACACTGTTCCCATCGACCGTATAGATTTCCATGGTATTCCATTCCCCTTTTGGGTTTTCAAAATCGGCCTCCTTATTGCAATATGAGCGTCCCGGATCGAAAGTCAACATTTCAGCGCCCGGTTTGTGATAATATCTTCCATCTTCCTCGTTTTTTATGGCAGGAACCTCCACCATAACCGTATCCACACTAATGTAGTCTCCACAATCCGATTCCTGTACCTGGCATTCCAGTGATTTCATCCATACACCTCCCCAGGCACCTTCCAAACCAATGGAATGATACAGGATCCCACTGTCCATCTTTTTATCAACCCTGGGAGGAAACTTTTCATCTCCCCATTTGAACTGAAGCTTCAAATGGAAATTCTCATATTCGTTTTCTGTAACCAATATGCCAAACACCTCACCTGAGATACGTATAGCCGGTTCACCTTCTTCCTCAACTACCGTAAACACATTCAGGGGATCACTGTTTTTCCCGATGGGGTCTATATAGTTTCCTTCTCCATCCTTTTCCATTCCCGACACTTCAGAAGTCGGCTCCGGTTGTTTTTGCCAGGTGTACCAACCCGTAAGGTCTTTGCCATTGAAGAGCGTTATCCATGTGCTTTCTACTTCAGGTTCACTTGCCATATTCTCTTCTTTTTGAGTGCATGAGCAGACCATTGAAACAATAATTATAGATAATACTGAAAAACCAAAATTTACTTTCATCGCTTTAATTTTTTAAAATGAATTGACTATATCGTTGTTCGATTACAATCTTTTTTCCGGCAACCAGAAATCTCCCTCTTTCAGGCCGCATGTACTGATCATCTCCAGGGCATAGTTGGGCCAGGGGAAACTTTTGTCAATGTTATTTGTCCCGATAGTAAACTTTACTCCGGCTAGTTTTGCTTTGGTTATAAATTTTGCCGAAGGTATTTTGAACCGGTTGTTTATCTCGATTGCGATTTCATTTACTACCGCAGCATTTATTACTTTATCCATCCGATCTTCTGTCCAGAACTTATCATAGCTACCTGCCATTTGCTCCGGAAGGAATGTTGGATTTACATAGATGTCAATGGGTTCATTGCTCAGGATTACAACAATTGTTTCTACTAAATCGTCCATAAACTGCTCCTCATCATCTATCCAGGTCTCTTCCTTTAACCATATCCGGTTTCTTCTGCCTTTTGTATCTGTGAAGGTCAGGGCATCGGTAAATACATAGTCAAATTTTTCCCTTGCTTCACCAGAGAATGTTTCTACCCATTCACGGCCTTCCGCCTGCATTCCCAGATAGAACTGTGGGTAATCTTTCATGGCAACAATGAATGAATCGATCTGGTAGTCCTGTTGTATAGGGAATCCGATCCCACAATTTGCGGCTATTCCAAATCGCACATTATCCGCTTCTGATTTTTTAATGGCTTCCTCAATAGTAAGATCACCTTTTAAATGCACATGGAGATCTGTAAGTAGGAATGGATCCTGATTTTGATTGACTTCCGGTTGGGTGTCTGATTCCTGTTCGGATGCCTGCCTGGATTGCTGGCAAGATACAATGCCAGAAATCAGGATGAAGAGTAAAAATATTTGATGTTTTTTCACGTTGAGTGTCTTTTTATTTACAACACTCAATTTAGTCAATAATGTTGATCTTCCTGCATGGAAATTGACCGTTTTAATTTTCTAGTTCGTAATTATTAATTAGCATCCATAGATGAAAAGTTTAAGAAGGTCTTTTGGATGATAGGCCGGCCATTCTCTACAAATTCTATAGTAAAATCATGCGATTCTAAATCCAGACTATCTACAAACAGATCAATTACTCGAACCTCATTATTCTCGTCAATAGAATCGTCAAGTGAAACAGGGAAAAGGCAAGTCTGAAAACGGTCTTGTCCCTCGATGAATTTCATACCCTAAGATAATCATTTATCAACTGTTAAAGGGGTTTTTAGACAGTCTGACGGTTTAGGCTATGCGGTCGTGGTGGCTTTCAACCTACTTAGCTGTCCGAGTTGGATTAAAGATAATATTTTAAATAGAACTGTCAGCACACGATACAGCCGCCATGCCGTATAGCCATTGTGTGTGCTCAGCATGGCACGTTTATATTTCATACGGAAATATAAGTTGATTATCCAGAGGGTG
>CAZONK010000067.1:0-14792 GCA_964581095.1 uncultured Roseivirgaceae bacterium | reverse complement strand
AATATTTATTTGGCAGCAAGGGAAACGCTGCGTTTTATAAAGTCTGTAAGTTCTGAACCCGATAGCATATTTTGCGACAACATGGCAAGGTCATAGGCTTGTTTTGCAAGTTTTTTACCCTCATCCTTCTTCTTAGTTTTCAGAATTTTTGAAATCATTGAATGATTGCCATTTACTGTCAGGTTATATTGATCGGGCATTCCTCCCATCATTGGGAATCCTCCACCTCCACCGGTAGCAGCCATGTCTTTCATTCTTCTCATAAATTCAGACATGGTGATAGTTACAGGCATATCGTCTGGCGCTAATGATTCAACCCCAACCGTCATTTGTGCATTATTGGCAGCACTTATAAAAATTTCTTTAATTTTTTCCTCATCTTCTTTTGAAAGAACGCTTTCAATTTTTTCGTCCTTATGGATGAGTTTATCAATAGTTTCTGCATCTACCCTTTTAAGTTGGGTTTTTTCAAGTTTTTGTTCAAGATGGTTAACAAAATGACTATCAATCATAATATCAAGTTGTAACACATCGTATCCTTTACTTTTTGCAGACTCGATATAACTATGTTGTTTCCCCGGATCGGTTGTATATAAATAGATTACATTTTTGTCTTTGTCAGTCTGGTTTGCTTCAACCTGCTTACGATATTCATCAAATGTAAAGTACTTTCCATCTATGTTTTTTAGCAAAGTAAATTTTTTGGCTTTCTCTTCAAATTTCTCTTCACTAATCATTCCATATTTTACGAAAATTCCAATATCATCCCATTTTTCTTCATAGGCCTTTCGGTCTTTCTTAAACAATTCGGCCAGCTTATCCGCAACTTTTTTTGTTATATGGGAATTTATTTTCTTAACGTTACTGTCTGATTGTAAAAAGCTACGAGATACATTCAACGGTATGTCCGGTGAATCAATTACACCATGAAGGAGCATCAAGAACTCAGGGACTACGTCTTTAACCTCATCTGTAATAAATACCTGTCTTGAATAGAGTTGAATTTTGTTTTTCTGAATCTCGAAATCATTCTTGATTTTCGGGAAATATAATATTCCTGTAAGATTGAATGGGTAATCAACATTCAGATGTATCCAGAACAGGGGATCTTCTGAAAATGGATAGAGCTCTTTGTAGAAATTAAGGTAATCCTCATCTGATAGTTCAGAAGGTGCCTTTGTCCACAATGGTGAGGTATTGTTGATAATGTTGTCAACCTTTATGGTCTTATATTTTGGTTTGTCATCTTTGTCTTTACCATCTTCAACCGACGTATCCTTTTCGCCGAATTTTACGGGTACAGGTAAAAATTTACTGTACTTATCAAGGATCTGCTGAATTCGATAATCTTCAAGAAACTCATTTGAGTCTTTGTCTAAATGAAGGATAACTTCGGTACCACGTGTTTTCTTTTTATCATCTTTCAATTCAAACTCGGTAGAACCATCGCATTTCCAGTGAACTGCTACAGAATCCTCCAGGTAAGATTTTGTTTTAATTTCCACATTTTTAGAAACCATAAAGGATGAGTAGAAACCCAATCCAAATTTTCCTATGATTTCGTTTGCATCCTTGGAGTCTTTAAATTTTTCCAGGAAGTCCTCTGCACCCGAAAAGGCAATCTCGTTAATGTATTTTTTTACTTCTTCACCTGTCATTCCAATTCCTTTATCAGAAATTGTCAGGGTTTTCTTTTTCTTATCGATTTTAACTTCAATGGTAAGATCTCCCAGCTCACCCTTCATTTCACCCAGCGACGATAATCTCTTGATTTTTTGAGTTGCATCTACTGCATTTGACACCAATTCCCTGAGGAAAATTTCGTGATCGGAGTACAGGAATTTTTTAATTATTGGGAAGATATTTTCGGTATTAATCGAAATTGTTCCTTTTTCTTTCATCTTAATTATTTTATTTTTTTGTTGATTTCAATTATTCAATTATTGTAACCATGAGACCAAAGACTATTCCAAACTACAAAATATGACAGCTTGTCAGTAATTAATGACAACTATAACAATTGTTTGATAATGGTACCAATAAGGCAGATTTGATTATCTGATTCTATCCATTGACTTTATCAATCGCTCATCTTTTCTGATAAACCGGTTGGCAATCATGTTGCTTATTAAGGCAAAAACTGGGAAAAACACTCCCACGGCATAGTGTCCCACCGAATCTGGCCACAGTTCCTGGAGTTGTGTTGTAAACCAGACCATTGAAACGAGGGAAGCTGATATTAGCAATGCATTAAATGCGCCAAGTTTTATTTGGGTCATTCGGTTTTTAAATGAAAAAATCTCAATAAACGCAATTAATACTGATAAAATTGCCAGCCCCCCCGAAACAGCATATGGAAGAAAATTTACTATTTCCTGTGAGCCGTTCTCCGCATCCTGATAATAAAAAAGAGCATAGAGTCTATGTGTTATTGTGGAGTCGGCATTTGTCCCAATCCATACAGGAAATACAAGGTACAGAACCAACATAATTGCAACCGAAATAAGAAATACAGTTTGAATTCTTTGTAACATCTCCCAGATTGGATTATTTTGTGCAAATAAACAGATTCCAAATATACTAGTAAAATTATCAATCGATGAAATCAGCATATATTGTAGATATAGTCCGGACCCCCGTCGGAAAGTTTGGCGGGAAGCTGGCAACCGTACGTCCCGATGACATGGCCGCACATGTAATTAAAAATTTACTAAAGCGAAATCCATCTTTTGAAATATCGGAAATAGAAGATGTGATTCTTGGCGCCGCAAATCAGGCAGGGGAAGATAACCGAAATGTGGCCAGAATGGCCTTACTATTAGCCGGTTTGCATATCGAAACAGCAGGTGTAACAATAAACCGATTGTGTGCATCCGGACTGCAATCCATTATGGATGCTTCAAAAAGTATTATGGTGAATGAAGGGAATGCCTATGTTGCGGGTGGTGTGGAAAGCATGAGCAGGGCACCATTTGTTGTGGCAAAATCAGAAACGGCATATGGTCGTAAGACCGAAATGTATGATACCACCATTGGCTGGAGATTTACAAACCCAATGTTATCTGAAATGTATTACCCTTTTGCAATGGGTGAAACAGCAGAAAATGTTGCAAAGCAATGGGCAATCTCCAGGGAAGAGCAGGATGCATTTGCTCACAGGTCGCAGGTGAAATATGAAGAGGCACATTCAGGAGGAAAGTTTCAAAATGAAATTATACCTGTAGAAGTTCCACAAAGAAGATCGGATCCTTATCAATTTGATAAGGATGAACACCCACGGTTAACATCCGAGGAAAAACTGGGTTCATTAAAACCTGCTTTCAAAAAGGATGGATCAGTAACCGCGGGCAATTCGAGTGGAATAAACGATGGGGCAGCTGCAAGCCTGATTGTAGATGAAAGTACACTTACCAAATACAATCTCAAGCCCATGGCAAGGATCGTTGCTGCAGCTGTAGCAGGAGTAAGCCCTGATATTATGGGCATCGGTCCGGTTCCGGCTACAAAAAAAGTACTCAAACGGGCCGGTTTATCAATTAATGATCTGGACCTGGTAGAACTGAATGAAGCATTTGCATCACAATCGATTGCTTGTATTCGTGAGCTTGATCTTCAGGGAGACATAGTAAATGTGAACGGAGGCGCCATTGCTATTGGCCATCCACTGGGTTGTAGTGGAACACGAATTTCCGCAACATTGCTTCATGAAATGCAGAAAAGGAATAATGTAAAATACGGATTGGCTACAATGTGCATTGGCGTAGGCCAGGGGGCTGCAGTCATTTACGAAAAGTGCTAAATGGTGAGGTATTTTGTTGAGGTTGCTTATAATGGGAAAAACTATCATGGCTGGCAAATCCAAAAAAATGCACAATCAGTTCAACAGGTAATTACCGAATGTTTTTCCACCAAGCTCCGTTCGGAGATTTCAATCACAGGCAGCGGGCGAACTGATACCGGGGTTCATGCCAGGAGCCAGGTGTTTCATTTGGATTCAGAAAAACAACTTGATACCTCACAATTTATCGGGGATATCAATGGTTTTTTACCACCTGATATTACAGTTAAAAGTGTACGTCATGCCAGAATTGATGCCCATGCCCGGTTTGATGCCACCCGAAGAAGCTACGAATACAGGTTGATACAAACGAGAAATCCTTTCCTTAAGGATTTTGCTTACTTCAGATTTGGAAACCTTGACTTTGCCGCCATGAATTCGGCTGCTCAATTTCTTATTGGCATCCATGATTTTCAATCATTCAGCAAGGTAAAAACCGATGTAACAAACTTTGATTGTGAAGTATTCAGTGCACAGTGGAGGCAAAAGGATGATGTGAATGTATTCAAAATATCAGCTAACCGGTTTTTACGCGGGATGGTAAGGGCTATAGTGGGTACTTTACTCGAAATTGGAGCGGGGAAACAGAAACCACTGTACATGAAAAAAGTAATGTCAGCAAAATCAAGGGAAATCGCAGGGAACGCTGTACCCCCCCAAGGATTATATTTGTCCGAGGTTTTATATCCTGAGTCAATGTTTGATGTATGAACTTGTTAGTTTTGCAAAATTGCATCTTTAGTTTAAATACCTGATTTCATTTTGGAGCAAGACAATATAAATGGTAAAATAGTTGATGTTAAGGTACTCAAAAGGTTATTTGCCTTTGTTAAGCCTTATATCAGATATTTTCACCTGATTGCATTTCTTACCTTGTTTCTTGCCATTCTGGCTCCTGCACGTCCATACATTATACAGCTGGCACTGGATAACTACGTGGTGCACGGTGATTATCAGGGCCTTCTCAATATGATTATCCTCCTGCTGGTCTTGCTCATGGTGCAGGCATTTATGCAGTATGGGCATACATACTTATCCGGTTGGTTGGGGCAAAATATAATTAAGGATATACGAATAAAATTGTATGATCACCTGAGCCATTTGAAGCTTAAGTTCTTTGACAAAACACCTATTGGGAAATTAGTGACAAGAGTAGTCTCTGACATTGAAACGCTGGCAGAGGTATTTAGCCAGGGATTAGCCGCAATGTTGGGTGATTTACTACAGCTTGTATTTATTGTGGCAATCATGTTCTATACCGAATGGCATCTCGCACTTGTAAGCCTGGCAACATTGCCCATATTAATTATCAGTACGTATATCTTTAAAGAAAAAATTAAAGTTTCATTTAATCAGGTCAGAAATGCCGTTGCAAATTTGAATTCATTTGTTCAGGAACATATTGTGGGAATGTCAGTAGTACAAATTTTCAACAGCGAGGATCGTGAATTGAAAAAGTTTAAGGATATCAACAGGGAACACCGGAAGGCAAATGTCCGATCCGTTTTATACTATGCCATTTATTTCCCCGTTACAGAGATAATAGGTGCCATTGGTATTGGTTTATTGATTTGGGTCGGTGCCAGGGGCGTTATTAATCAGCAGGAAACAGGCATTACCCTTGGAATGCTTGTTGCATTCATAATGTATATCCAGATGTTTTTCAGGCCCATACGGAATATCGCTGACAGGTTTAACACGCTTCAGCTTGGGATTGTGAGCACAAGCCGAATCTTGAAATTGCTGGATAGCGATGAACATATACCCGACGATGGTGAAATTGACGCCGGTAAATTACAGGGTATGGTTGAGTTTAAGAATGTTTGGTTTGCCTACAGTGAACGTGATTATGTTTTGAAAGATATAAACCTGAGGGTTGAGCCAAGCCAGACCATTGCCCTTGTGGGCGCCACAGGTGCCGGTAAATCATCCATTATTAATCTCCTGAGTAGGTTTTACGATATCAACAGGGGAAATATTTTGATTGATGGCAAGGATATTTCAGATTACCAGCTGAAATCCCTGCGAAATAACATAGGACTTGTTTTGCAGGACGTGTTTCTTTTTTCAGATAGTATTCGTCAAAACATTACCCTGGGCAATCCTGACATAACTGATGAGCAAATAATGGAGGCAGCAAGTCTTGTTGGCGCCAAGGAATTTATAGAAAGATTACCCGGGAAACTTGATTACAATGTAATGGAGCGAGGTGCTACATTGTCTGTCGGGCAACGGCAAATAATCTCATTTGTAAGGGCGATGGTGTATGATCCTCAAATCATTATTCTTGATGAAGCTACCAGTTCGGTAGATTCTGAAACAGAAGAGTTGATACAGAATGCAATAAACAGGTTAATGACGGGAAGGACCTCCATCGTTATTGCACACAGGCTATCTACTATTCAAAATGCTGATAAAATATTAGTTTTGGAGAAGGGGCAAATTGTTGAATCAGGCACCCATCAGCAACTTCTTGATAAAAACGGTCATTATGCAGTACTTCACAAAATGCAGTATAAAGCTGCCGGATAATAGTATTTTTTTGCATTTGACTGTATTTTGCAATAGATAAACTTTAATAAATGAAATTTTTTACACTTTTTTAGGGTATGAGAGAACAAAAGTACTTGTTGGTTTGTTTTTTCATGATTTGCATTTTTTTACCTGCACTAGGACAGCATTCTGAACTTACTAAGAAGAATAGCAAGAAAAATAACTTTAGTACAGTAAAATTCAAGAAAAATAAGAAAATGGCACAAATATGTCCCATTTTCCACCTTAGTGAGTATCCGTACCAGGGAATAGGATTTAAAATTGGAGACCCGTTTTCCATAAGTTATAAGTTTTATGCTACAGAACATCTTGCCATTGGCATTGATGTAGGAAAGGCAGCAAGTGCATTGTATAGCAACTTATTTCGTGAAGAATTCAACAACATACCAGATACTGATTCAACGGTACTGGTATATGAAGCCCACAAAGTACTAAATCATATTGTATTTTCCGGGCGGGCTTTTTATTACATAGAAGGACCCAGGACACTTAAAGGGCTGAATGCTTATGTGGGTGTTGGTTGGCAGGTACAGTTTATTGATGTGGAGTATTCTTATCTTACCGTAGACAGGGATCCACCCAATCTTGCACGTCTTCAAAATCCTATTAAATCTTCATTTCAGCCAATGGGTCCGGATGTGACACTTGGTATTGAATATGCTTACTTCAGTTTACCGGTATCGGCTTTTTTGGAAGGAACCTATTTTTTTGATTTACAATTAGGATGGCGAAGGTTCCAGGGGGGCATTGGCTTGCGTTATGTCTTTTAGTTTTTTCCTCTGGTGATGAAAAAGGTTTTAATCACCTTCTTTATAGCACTGGTTTTGCTTACAGGTATATATTACTACCTGGGTGGTTTTAATAAGTGGGAGTTTGTTACAATTGAAAACCCACCCGGAGTACAATTGTTAGGAGAAGAATACCAGGGTGTATTTAATTCAGATGAGCTAAAAAATATTTATTTTAAATACAGGAACTCTGAAGGTAACGACAAATACAATCCAATCATTGTTATCAATTATATCCTTGATTTTGATAATAACACCGGTATTGTTCATTCATTTATTGGTATTGATTCGGAGAATAGAAATGCAATACTCGGCTCTGAATACCGGGAATTTAAACCATCAATGCTGATCCGTGTAGAATTGAATGCACATAATGTCGTTATTCCATCGGCTGAACGGGTATTGGAAAGGGCAAGGGTGTATGCAAAAGAAAACAACCTGGAGTTAGGTGATTACACCATTGAGCACTATGGGAGTGAATGGTTGACTATTATTGAGTTTCCCGTTGAAGTTAATAATCAGTAATGGATAATCATGATTTTTCCCTGCCGATGGGTTAAAGTATTTCCTCTGCTGACATTTGCTTGTCATAGAGCTCACGATACGCTCCACCCTTTTCCATCAATGATTCGTTTGTTCCTTCTTCAATTATTTTTCCATCATCCATTACAATTATTTTATTACAAAGTTTTGCAGAGGATATCCGATGGGAAATAATGATTGTTGTACGGCCTTTCATTACTCGCTCCATACTTTTGAGGATAGAGTTCTCTGTTTTTGTATCAACGGCTGACAATGCATCATCCATGATAAGAATTTGAGGTTTTCTTATAATAGCCCTTGCGATAGACACCCTTTGTTTTTGCCCTCCGGATAGTGCGATGCCACGTTCACCAACTTTGGTATTGAACTTCTCAGGGAAATCCTGGATGTTTTCGTATAAGTCAGCTTCTTTTGCCGATTGTACAATGTCCTGGCTTTCAATATTGAGGGCGCCAAATCCAATATTGTTATAGATTGAATCAGAAAACAAAAAAACATCCTGCGGAACATATCCCAATTGTTGCCGATAGTTATTTATGTTAAAATCTTTAATATTTATTCCATCTATTTGAATTTCTCCAGATGTTACATCATACATTCTGCAGAGCAGGTTTGCGATTGTACTTTTCCCGGATCCTGTAGTCCCAATAATTGCCAGCGACTCCCCTGGGGCAACGTCAAATGAAATATCATTTATTGCCTGAATACCTGAATCAGGGTAGATAAAAGAAATATTTTTAAACCTGATAGCTCCTTCTATTGTTTTTGAAATGTTCTTTTCTGAAATAATATCATTTTTTGTAAATAAAAATTCATTAATTCTTCTTTGGGAAGCTTCAGCACGTTGCATAATACTGGTAATCCAACCAAGGGCAGCTACCGGCCAGGTAAGTAGATTGACGTAAATAATAAACTCAGCGATATTTCCCATGCTGGCTTCACCATTTATCACCTGCCTTCCTCCAACAAAAACTACAAGAATTGTACTTAGCCCGATCAAAGACATAATCAAAGGGAAAAAAAGAGCATTTACTGAAGTTAATCGTAGCGATTTTTCTTTATAATCGTCACTAGCATGAGCGAATTTATTAATCATATCATTTTCCCTTACAAATGATTTGATTACCCTGATTCCAGAAAATGCTTCCTGCACGAAAGTAGAAAGGCCCGATTGGTGTTCCTGAATTTCTTCGGAACGTTTATTAATTATATTGTTTACATAATAAATGCTGAAGGAAAGGATCGGTAGTGGCAAAAGAACATAGAGTGTCAGTTCTACATTGATTGAAAACATATAGGGGATCAACATTGCAAAGAGTATGAACAGGTTGAGGCCGTACATCACTGATGGCCCCAGGTACATACGTATCCTGCTTACATCCTCAGAAATCCTGTTCATCAAATCCCCGGTGCTATTTCGGCGATAAAAACTTAGCGGGAGATTCTGATAATGCTGGTAAACTTCATTTTTCAGATCGTACTCAATATATCGTGACATAACAATAAGTGTCTGGCGGACCAGGAACAGGAAAGCACCCCGGAGAAGCGCCATAACCAGGATTAACAACGCATAAAAGAATATGATACCGGTAAAAATTCCATAATACTTATCCTGCAGGGTCATTCCTTGAAATATTTTATAAAGACTTATATTTTCAATAACGAGGTCAAGCGCACGTCGAACTAATTGGGCAGGTATAATCTGGAAAATATTTGAAATAATTATAAATAATATTCCTGAAAGGAAATATTGCTTGTACTTGAAAAAATATTTATTAAGGTATGAGAGCGATTTCACCGAATAGAATTTTACTAAAATCCACAAACTCAGAAGATAAATTCGTTATGATTAATCCGAGCTAACTAACAAAATTTCAGCTCATTCTGAATAAGTTTAATTGATTGATTTAGTCCTTTAAAACGATTAAATTTGGAAAAATTCAAACTAATTCTAAAGGTCAAAATTACATAATAAAATTCAATACGTTATGTTAGAAGCTATGGAATCAACAATCGTAAAAGGAACATCCCTATTTGATAAAATCGCAGATATGGGTCATGAGCAAATTGTCTTTTGCAATGATGAGGAAACAGGCCTGAAAGCAATCATTGGGATTCATAATACTATTCTTGGCCCTGCACTCGGTGGTACCCGTATGTGGTCATATGCAAATGATGAGGAAGCTATAACGGATGTACTAAGACTATCCAGGGGAATGACTTTCAAAGCTGCCATCAGCGGATTGAATTTGGGTGGTGGTAAAGCTGTAATCATTGGTGATGCTTCAACCATGAAAACAGAAGCGTATTTAAGAAAGTTTGGGAAATTCGTAGAAAGCCTTGGTGGCAAATACATTACTGCAGAGGATGTAAACATGAAGACTAAGGATATGGAGTATATCCATATGGAGACGGACCATGTGACTGGGTTGCCTATATCCATGGGCGGAAGTGGTGATCCATCTCCTGTTACTGCATTTGGTACCTACGTGGGAATAAAGGCAATGGCAAATAAAATATATGGTACCGATTCTTTAAAGGACAAAGTAGTTGGAGTTCAGGGTGTAGGTCAGGTAGGAATGTACCTTGTTGAACATCTAACCAAAGAGGGAGCAAAAGTACTAATTACTGATATCAATGAAGAAAAATTGAAGAATGTTTCAAAGAAATTCGGTGCCACTGTGGTTGAAATGGATGAAATATATGACCAGAATATGGATATATATGCTCCATGCGCTTTGGGTGCAAGTTTGAATGATGATACAATTCCAAGATTGAACTGCCAAATCATCGCTGGTGGAGCTAACAATCAACTTGCGGAAGAGGAGAAACATAGCTACATGCTGATGGACAGTGGAATTGCCTATGCTCCTGATTTTGTGATTAATGCCGGTGGGCTTATAAATGTGTACCATGAATACCTTGGTGGTTACAATCGTGACAGGGCCTACCACCATGCTGAAAAAATATATGATTCAATTTTAAATATTGCACATGAATCAGAAATTCACAATATTTCACCTCAGGAAGCTGCAATTAAATTGGCCAGAAAACGAATTGAAGAGATTGGGAGGGTTGGAATGTCATTCTGATAATACTTAAACCGGCAAGTTTGGATATCCAAACGGAGGATTGATTAAAAAAACGTTCTTTAAAATTCTTGATTATGCTCAACAGACGTACACTACGCGTAAAAGCAATGCAGGCAATGTTCGCGTATGAACAATGCAGGGAAGCAAACTACAATGTATCATTAGATGCTATTGACAGTGCATTTCAACAGGATTTGAATTCGATGGAAATCAGGGATCCTGTAACAATGGATGTTAATAAGGCAGAAGCGATCAAATTGTTTAAGAAGAATGTTGAAAATAGTGAAGAAACTGACTTTTCTGCGAATGACAATATTGTCTCGCTGGTAGCGCAGCGGGAGTATGACAGCTACAACAGCCTTGTAAAAGAAGACTTTTACCGAATTAAAAAGCAAATGGTTATTGATTCGGAAAAGATATATGATTACTACCTCAAGGTTTTAAACCTTCAAATACGATTTTCGGAGTTCGCCGCTCAGGGAGTTGGATCTAAAAAGAGCTCTTCCCAGGAGCAATCTAATCTTGTTAATAATTTGTTAATCCAACATTTAAAATCAAACAAAGAATTTGAAACAATATCTTTGAAAAAGAACCTTGGTTGGGACGGTGAGATGGATATCATCCGTAACTGGTTTAAAGATATCGTTGGAAAGGACGAAGAGTATAGAAAGTACCTGAAACTTAAACCAACTTTGGATGATGATTTTGAAATTATCAATTACCTGGTCCGGAGGATTATTTTTAAAAATGAAACAATCCTGAATTACTGGGAAAATGAGAATTTAAACTGGGATGAGGACCAGACGATCATACGAAGCATGGTAAATAAAACACTCAAGTCCCTCCATGAAAAAGGTGACAAATTCGAATTGTCAATACTTTCCTATAACTGGGAGGAAGACAAAATGTTCTTTGAAAAGCTGTTTGAAACAACTGCAAAAAGTGTAAAGTATTTGCAGAAACTTGTAGCCGAAAAAACCAAGAACTGGGATTTTGACAGGATTGCCTATACCGACAGATTGATTTTAATGTTGGCAATTTCTGAGATGATAAATTTCCCCAGTATCCCAATTAAAGTGACTATAAATGAGTTTATTGAAGTATCTAAAAATTACAGTACACCCAAAAGTAAACAATTTGTTAATGGAGTTTTAGATGTAATTGCCGTAGATTTGCAGGGAAAAGGTCAAATTAAGAAAAGTGGCCGTGGACTGATAGACAATAAATAAAATACGATGAGTAAAAAATCGAATACATTTTTTTCATTTTTGCTGGGAGCAGCATCCGGTGCTATTCTGGGAATATTATATGCCCCGGACAAAGGGTCAAACACAAGGGACAGGTTATCTTTTAAGCTCGACAAGTACAAATCAATGCTTGAAGATCTTTTAGATGATTTGATCGAAGGGAAAGATTTGCCGGTAAGTGCTGCAAAAACACAAGGTCAGAAGGTAATAGATGATGCCAAAGAGCGTGCTGAACAATTACTTGAAGATGTTGACAGCTTGATTGATCATATCAAGAGTGAAGAAAATTAATAATTATATAAATTAGATATCTTAAAATTATAGAAATATGAAATTATTTGGATCGAGAATACTGATGATTATTGCTGTGATGGGCGTTTCCCTGACGGCGTGTAAAGACAAAGATGCAGAAAGAAAGATTGCAGCACTGGAAGACAGGCTTGCACAACTTGAAACAACCGGCGGAACCAGTGTAACCACAACTCCCGCAACTCCTGCAGTTTCTACACCTGCTACCAAACCTGATGGTCCGCTACCAACACTGGACTGGGGCGACACCGAATGGGATTTTGGTACAATTAACGAAGGGGATGTAGTAGAACATTCCTATACATTTGTGAATACAGGACAAGCACCATTGATTATCGAAAGCGCTAAGCCTTCATGCGGATGTACTGTACCAAGCTGGACCAAGGAGCCAATTCCAGTAGGAGGAACCGGCGAAATCCTTGTGAAGTTTGATAGCAAGGGCAAACCAAACATCCAGACAAAAACGGTAACTGTTACAGCTAATACATGGCCTAAGGTAACAACCTTAAGATTTAAAACTTTTGTAACACCGAAGGCTAAATAAATTGCCCTGCTAAGAATTATAGGATGTTGAATATTATTTTGTTACAAGAGCAGTCACAGGGAGGAGGAAGTGCCTCTTTCCTGATATTAATGGTTGGGATGCTGGTCGTTTTTTATTTTTTCATCTTGCGACCACAACAGAAAAAACAAAAAAATCAAAAGAAATTTTCCGAAGACCTTAAAAGAGGTGAAAGTGTTGTAACAATTGGTGGAATTCATGGAAAAGTATTTGAGTTAAGCGACGATACAATTATTCTTGAAGTTGAAAAGGGAGGGAAAATCAAATTAGATAGAAGTGCAATTTCTTTTGAATCCTCTACCAAGAAAACAAAAAACTAATTGAAATCTACGGCTCAAATATTAAGAAGCTTTAGAATTCCAACTAATACGAAAAACATTAAGGTAGTAGTCCTAAGTATAGTAGCGGCTACTATCTTTTGGTTTTTTACTGCCTTAAATAAAGAATACTCCGCAACTATACGTTATCCAATCGTAATTGATTATGACCGGGATAGCTATGTAGCAACGGGTGAATCACCCAAAAATGTACAGATAAATGTTTCGGGGATCGGTTGGACAATTTTCAGGAGTGGTTATCTGTTTAATGCTGAACCTATATTTATTAAAGTTGATAACCCTGAAAAGGATAGCAAGATTGTTGGGGCATCAATGTTTAGTGATCTCTCAGAAGGCCTTTCTAATTTGCATTTAAACTATGTTCTTGACGATACACTTTATCTTAGTGTTGACAGAATTGTTGAAAAAAAAGTAAAAATAGTAGTTGATAGTTTAGGTATTGACCTGGCCAACAACCACTACATTGTTAGTCTGCTGTCAACAAACCATGATTCAGTTACCATGAAGGGCCCAAGGTCGTTTGTTGAAACGCATTCGGATACAGTTGTTGTAAATATTGATGAAAGCAAAATAGATGCGAGTTTTGATGCAGATGTTAATATTGAAATTGGTAATGACCTCACTGTACTTGATGAGAGTATACTTCATGTGACTTTTGAAGTGGAAAAATTTATTGAAGTACAAAAACCCATTGTGCTCACAACGGCTAATTTCCCGGATGACTCATTGATAGTCCTTCGGGACTCAACACTTTTGGTAAGTTACTGGATTCGTGAATCCCATAAGGATATCCCCGAAAAAAATAAATTTATAATTGTTGTGGATTACTCCAGAATGGTACCCTATGACTCTACAATTCAACCTTTAATCCTTTCATATCCCCTCGAAATCAAACGTCTTACCATTAATTCCCGACGCTCGAAAGTCATTAAATTGGACCAATAATGAAAGTGGGTGTAACAGGGGGTATCGGTGCCGGCAAAAGCCTTGTGTGCACGATTTTTTCTGTGCTGGGTGTTCCTGTTTACAATGCCGATTCCAGGGCAAAATATTTAATGAATAATGATGAGGAGCTGAAGCTGGGAATCACAGATTTATTTGGGCCACTGGCTTATGGTAGCAATGGGCTTAATCGTGCATTTTTAGCAAAAAAATCATTTTATTCGCCTGAAACATTGGTTCGGTTAAATAAGCTTGTTCACCCTAAAGTTGATGTTGATTTCAAAGACTGGTGTTCCACTATGGAAATAGAAAATAAATATGTTTTAAAAGAGGCTGCGCTGCTTTTTGAATCCGGATCTTTTGAATTTCTGGATAGTGTAATTCTTGTGACGGCTCCTGAAAAGATTCGAATTCAACGTGTGTTAAAAAGGGATCCTCATCGAACGGAACAAGATGTATTAGAAATTATTGGCAAGCAGTATTCAGAGAAAAAGAAAATAGAACTGGCAGATCATATTGTAGTCAATGATAATGAATCGATGATACTGCCTGAAGTATTGAAACTCCATGAAACTTTTCT
>CAZONK010000066.1:0-14850 GCA_964581095.1 uncultured Roseivirgaceae bacterium | reverse complement strand
ATACCGGCACTCCGGTATGCAGGCATGTTCTTTTGTCTATGCCTGTATTTGTTGACATAAATTGAATGATGAATATCGATTAACGAATAATGATTTACGATATAACTCGAATACTTCAAAATTCTAAAATCGTTAATCGGTGTTCGATATTCAAAAAAACAGGAAAAAGCTTTAAGCCCCCTATGGGGGCAAATCAAAGCCACCTTCTAAGAAGATGGTTATTTCCTTCCTTCCTTCCTTCCTTCCTTCCTTCCTTCCCTGACGGCTATCTGACAACTCTATCCATATCTTTCAGTATGTTTGTATAAACAATTGGCTAAAACATAAGCGTATGCTTCCATCCGATCTCACCGGCGATATTAAAACAAGGCTTAAAACGATAAAAGGTCAGTTGGAAGGCATTATTCATATGCTGGAAGACGAGTCAAAAGATCCGGAGCAAATCCTTATTCAGTTTAAATCTGTGGACAAAGGGCTTCAAAAAGCCCGCCATCTCTTACTCGATGAAGTATTCCGCAAATCTCTGGCGATCCGGATTGTGCAAACCGTTGAGGCCTGTTCCGGTAATTGCGGTAACGAAGAAAAAATTGAAAAGGTGTTGAAGGAGTTTCCTGATCTCGGCCTGGATGAACTCACCGACAAAATGAAGGAAATTGCCATTCTTGAAGACCACCTGAAGAAGATAAAGGATAGATAGTGTATTATTTATGCTGAAATTCCAAAATCCGAAACCTGAAAATTCGAAATCATTCTAATTCTGAGGTCATGATAAATACATTCAAATTAAAGAAAAGGACTGTTATCACAGTCTCAAAGATAGACAATGGGAGATATATTTATTAATAGATTTTGTAGCGGAAAGGTTTAAAAATGTCATTGGGTCCACTATTGTCATATCGAATTCGGTTGCTGTCTTCCGATAGTGCTCTGATGACATCAAACTTTCTAAAACACTAGCAAATCCCTGATTGCAACCGAAAGAGATATCTTTCTCATGCGGACATGGCATAATCACCTACAAAGCGAAAAGAAACTAATATACACAAATCTGATAGAGGAAAGCCAAAAAAAATATCAAACATGGCTTGTTTACCCCCCGGGTGACTCCCGTAACTATGCTTTTCAAATTTTAAACAATGAAATCAGTAATAATATGAAACGAAAAGTAGAAGTATTTACCGCGGGTTGTCCGGTATGCGACCCGGTGGTGTCACTTGTAAAGGAAACGGCATGTTCAAACTGCGATGTGGTCATTTACAACATGGCGGAAGAGTTTAACAACCGGGAAGTAATGAATAAACTAAAATCATACGGAGTGATGCGGATACCGGCCATTGCCGTAAATGGCGCCTTGCTCTCCTGCTGCACTGACAATGGAATATTAAAGCAGGATCTGATAGATGCGGGGATTGGGCAGCCAGTTTGATTAAAGAAGAATCTGAAAGCTGCGAGCTATAATCTTTGAGTTGCGTATTTATACAATAATATAAAGCGAAATAAATGGAGCTGTTAAACCATAAAACAAAAACTGTTTCTTCGATCAGCCTTGCTGTTGTATCATCACTGCTGCCCTTTGCATGCTGTTGGGGCCCTTCGGTATTGGCCGGAGTGGCCGTTCTCGCCGGATTTGCCGGCAGCTTCTCATTTCTGCATGCATATGAACCCTGGCTATATGGTCTTTCATTCGTGTCATTGGGGTATAGTTTTTACCGGCTATACGTTAAGAATAGTAAATCGTCCGATGAGTGTGAACAATGTGTAACTTCAGCAAAAGCCATTTCAAACCGCCTGCCAAAGATATTTTTTTGGACAGCAGCAGCTATACTAACCGGGTCGTTTATCCTCAACACATTTCCCGGAATTGTACTGAACTGATATGAGGATTAAAACAAAATTTTTCAGGTGTTCTTCCACACTCTTGCTGCTCGCTACCGGTTTTGCATCATCTTATGCCCAGGGCCCGCCCATATACACCGATACACCCATCCTGCTTGGGCTTGGGGGCCGGGGCGTACGTACATTTGGTAAATTTATTTCCAAAGAAAACGCCAATGCCTATGTTCAACCCCTTGTACTGCCTTTTAATATCACACCTAAATTGCTTGCCGGCGCCATGTTGCCATTCGTAAGCAAGTCGCCGGATAATGGCAGCACACAATCCGGGCTGGGTGATATGGCGGTCTTTTTAAAATATGTGATACAGCAAAAGGATCAATCTGCGAAAACGTTACGAACTATGGTGAAAATCACGCAACGGTTCCCAACAGGAAACAGCGATATAACCCCACCGCTGGGTTCCGGCGCCTACCAGACAGCATTGGGTGTTGTCAGTGGATACATAACAACTAAATACGGTATTTACGGAGAATTGAATTATAACATTGTTTCAGAAGGCAATCCCAATCAGTTTCTCTACAATTTTGCATTCAGCTACCCGTTACTTCCCCAGCAATACCCGCCGCACCAGTTGAATGTTTCAGCAGATTTGAATGGGATGTACATACCGGAATTATCGAATAATGCAATTTTTATATCCCCCGGCCTGCAATGGATACCGGGTAAGAAGGTGTTGTTAGAAAGTGGTATTCAACTGCCTTTGGCAGAGGATGTTGCGGAAACTGAAAAAACAAAATTTATGTTCCTGTTAGGAACACGCGTACTTTTATTTTAGGAACCATTAAATCAGGATAACCATGAAAAAGAAAGCCCTTTTATTATCAGGAATGTTAGTATTAATTATTTCTGTTGTGTCGCATTCAATGTTTGGCCAGGAAACGCCGAAGCAGGAAGAAATGAAATTCGCACAGGTAAAAGTGAATGGAATGGCCTGCCCGTTTTGTGCCTATGGCCTGGAGAAAAAATTAAAAGCCATTGATGGTGTTAAGGAAATTGACATAGACGTTGAAAACGGCATTGCTTCCCTTGAATTCGAAACCGACAAGGTTGCCGATAAAAAAACGATCGAAGAGGCAGTTACCAAAGCAGGGTTTACGCCTGACAGCGTCACATTTCTGGCGAAGCTGCCTGAAAAACAAAAAAATCCATGATCACACGTTTCCTTTATTTACTTTCTTTCCTGTCAATTTTAACCGGTTGTGAGCCGGCTGCCTTTCAGTATTCGCAGGTGATTTTGCTTGATAACATTTCACCCATTGGCATTATCTACAATAATAATAAGTTATGGGTTTCTGATGTAGCTAATAACCGGGTGGTGGAGCTGAGTCTGACAGGAGAAATTGAAGCAATCTATGAAGGATTTCGTCGTCCGATGAATATCGCCCTCTCGCCTTCTGATAATGCGTTGTACGTTCCGGAATATATTGCAGATACGGTCAGAATACTCAAAGATGGAAATATTTCTACCCTTCAACTAAAAAACCTGCCGGATGCACCCTCAGGGGTTGCGGTATATAATGATTATATCGCTGTGGCAGATTTTTTCGGCCACCGGGTAATTCTCAAAAACAGCGGGGAGGAGATTATAATAGGACAGGAAGGCCATGAGTTTGGCGACTTATACTATCCGACCGATGTGGCCTTTTACAAAGATGAATTGTTTGTTGCCGATGCCTACAACAACCGGGTGATGGTTTATGATTTGAAGGGGAACAAGCTTAAGGCGATAGGATATGAAGACGGAATTGATGTGGCCACAGGTATTGAAGTGGCCGATAGCCGGGTTTTTGTTACTGATTTCCACGGGAGTCGTGTGCTCATTTATGACCTGCTGGGCAACTTGCAGGAAATCCTCGTCGAAGGAGTGAATGAACCGACAGACCTTAGTTATTCTGAAAAAGATAAGCGTCTGTACATTGCCAATTTTGGAGATAATAGTGTGTTGGTTTATCAGAAAAAGTAGAAAGATCTAATAAAGTTTATTCGCTTTTCTGTTTAGGATATATTTAGGTGCCAGTCATCGTTTCGGTTCCATAGCCAGCTATCAACAAATCATCGAACAATCAAAATTTCATACATTTAAGATAGAATTCTGATACCTGCCTCACCGGGATTTATCTAAGTTTGCAATTAAAAAAAAACTAAAAACATGCAGTTGATTCCTGAATGGGCGCCTAATATCCATCCGCTGATAATCCATTTTCCTGTTGCACTGCTCCTTGTAGCCGTGTTTATTGATGCGGTATCAATCTGGATTCAGAAAGATTGGCTTTACAAATCAACGTTGATGATGTACCTTTTTGGTACACTCGGAGCTATTGCAGCATATATAACAGGCCGGATTGCCGCCGACACGGTGAATCCTTCTTTTAAAGCAGAACTAACTATGAGCAACCACTCAGACTGGGCGCTTTATACGGTTATTTTCTTTTCCGTCTATACCGTACTCCGTCTGGTATTCAGCATAAAACTTGATCCAACCAATAAAATAGTCCGTTTAGCTGTGCTTGTTATAGCTGTTGCGGGACTTTATCTGTTAATCAATACAGGCGATCTGGGGGGCAAACTGGTCTTCAAATACGGCGTTGGGCAATTCAAATTAAATTAGCTATTTACTTACTAACCAAAAAATAAAATGACTATGAAAATCAAAAATTCAATTCTTTCAATCGCGTTTGCGATCGTAATTACCCTTTTTTGGGGTGCATGCACCTCTTCGAGCTCAAAAACATCCATTGAACATGAAGCCGCAGAAGAACATAGCCATGATGAAGGCGATGACCATGCGTCAGCCGAATCCATGGGAATGTCGATGGATGAGGATCATGACGATGGACAGGAGCATGAACATAATGATGAATCCATGTCTTCTATGCACAGTGATGAACTGGCATGGATGCCTTCCGCTGAGGATAACGATATTTTTTCAAAGAGCTTACATTTCGTAATAGGATCTGCAGACAATTTAGGGGCAGCGGTATCAGGTAATTCCGTTACCCTGAATCCTTCCGGAAATGCCACAGCCTTTGTTTTTCATAATAAGCTTGGCAATATAGGCGGCGAGGTTTCCTACATGTTACACAGCTTTAAAGGCGATATTAAATTGGTGCACCATTTTAAGGATGCACAAAACTATGAATTCGTTTCGGTGAACGGAAACCGGATGAAACTGGGAAGGGTTGTAAATGGCAAAGAAGATCTTTTTGATGAAAAATCCTTTGAAGCAGGTTTGTCAGGCTGGGTACAATTACGCGTTTCGGCCGCAGGCAGCCATTTCAAAGGGTACATTGGAGATGAGGTTATTACGCACGGCCATGGCGATGAATTGGAGCCCGGGTACGTAGGAATGATGATTAACGGTACGGGCAGCCTGATGGTCAGGGATATGAAAGTGACTGTTCTTGAAGACGAATAATACCGGTGTATATCTACAAAAAACGACAGCCCAATGAAAAATAATAATAAAGCGATATCGAAGAGCATAAGAAGAGCATAATAAAAGTATTTATGCTGACCTTTATAACGTGGATGTTCAGGTTGACGCGCCATATGCTTTTACAACGGAAACCTATATTTATCATATTGTACTTGCTGAAGACGGCCGGGAGATTAAACAAAAAGGAGTAGCTACCTCCATTCTGAAAAAAATGGACGGAACATGGAAGATCATTAAATCACACTCCTCGGCAAGAAGAATAAAAAAGAAATAGTTGGTTTTATGAAATGACCGGACTCACCGGTATCAAGGCTATTTTCCTGTTTTTCCCTGATAGTGACCAGGAATACAGGATAAATGCGCCCGAATGCAAGGAAATTATATAAAGAATGTGAAAGGCAGAATGTGATATGAAAACATATAAGTTTAAAACCAATATAAATTGCAATGGATGTATAAATGCCGTAGCTCCGTTTTTGAATAAAATCAACAATATCCGTTCCTGGAAGGTAGATATTGATGATCCCTATAAAATTCTTTCGGTAGATACCGAAGATGAAAGTGATGAACAAATACGTGATGCGGTGTTAAAAGCCGGGTTTGAAATCAAATGTATCAATTTGTTTAGTAAAAAAGCATGACCGGATCGAACTACGGATTCCTGAGTTCGTAACTCACAAAAGCAAATTTTTTGCTGTCGGGCGACCAGGAGGGTACATTGATGGTGCCTTGCCCTCCGAACAGTTCGGTCAGTTTTACCGGTTCGCCTCCCTCCGCAGCAAGAAGTCGCAACATGACCTTCTTGTATGGCGGGTGGCTGCCTGGATCCACCTCTTCGATATACGATATAAATACAATCCATTTCCCATCCGGTGACGGATGGGGAAACCAGTCATTGTAATCATCAAATGTGAGTTGTGCCTGGTTAGATCCATCGGCATCCATTCGCCATAACTGCATCGTACCCGTGCGGACGGAGTTAAAATAAATATACTTTCCATCGGGCGAATATTCCGGTCCGTCGTCCAGTCCCTGTGCGTCAGTTAACCTTTTTTCTGAACCACCCGCAACGGGAATCACATACACGTCATAATTCCCGTTTCGCTCGGCGCAATAGGCAAGGTACTTCCCGTCCGGCGACCAGCCGTGCCAGTAGGAGGGGCCAAGCTCCGTAATTCTCTTTGGAGTACCTCCTTCAGCGGGTAGTATATAAATAATGGAATTTCCCGAGGCAGCGTCCCGGTGGCTGATGGCCAGCGTTTTTCCATTCGGCGATATTCCGTGGTCATTATTGCATGCATCAGCAAAACCGGTATTTAATACTTCAGGTTTCCTGCCGGGGTCGTCAGGAATAAATTTATAAATAGCCCCGGATTGATTGAACAAGAGGTATGTTCCGTCATTTGACCAGTTGGGAGCTTCGAAGCGGACTTTATCCTCGTAAACTATTTGCCTTTCCCGGGTGGTGATATCAAAAATTTCCAGCCGGCTGATGACCTGGCCTGCTTCCTGCGCATTGACAGGTAACCGGCCCGAAAAAAGGACGGCCAAAAACAGGAATACAGATTTTAAACACCGACGTGAATTTTTAAACAGCCTCATTTTGTAACTAAAATTAATATTATTTTATGTCTATATTTGATTAGAAGAACAAAACAAATGAACAAAGATTGGTGGAAATGGGGAAATCCGGCTGAAAGTAAACATGTAAATGATTATCCAAAGGCAAAAACTTTTTTAGAAGATAGATGGAAAACAGCATTAATAGAGGAATTCAGCCCTCCTGATACATTTAATATTGGTAATTTGCCTGAAAAAAAAGTTGAAGAAGTAAAGAATATATTTTCCTCAATTCCTCAGGAAAAATTAAGTTTTACAATTGATGACAGATTAAAGGTAGCGCTGGGAAAAAGTTACTATGATATAATTCGAATTTGTAAAGATGATAATATTATTGCTCCGGATTTTGTCTTCTCACCTACTACAAAACATGAAATTGAGTACATCATTAAACAAGCATCTGAAAATAATATAAAGGTAATTCCTTTTGGAGGAGGAAGTAATGTAGTTGGAGCATTAACTCAGGAAGATAATACCATTTTAAAATGCACCGTCAATCTTCAAAATTTCAATCAGCTGATTTGTATTGACGAGGAACATTTGACAGCAACTTTTCAAGCCGGGATTTCAGGTCCGGATTTAGAAAAATATTTAAATGAAAAAGGTTACACATTAGGGCATTTTCCTCAATCTTTTGAATATTCAACTTTAGGAGGTTGGGTTGTTACGCGAGGCGCCGGACAGGAATCATCGTATTATGGAAAAATTGAAGATGTAATAGAACAGCTTTGCGTGGTAACACCAATTGGTACTTTATGTTCTAATGATTATTCTCACGATGCATCAGGAATAAACCTGCTTACTTTATTTATTGGTAGTGAAGGTACTTTAGGTATTGTAACAGAAGTTAAAGTAAAAATCAGAAAACTCCCCAAAAACTACCGGTGGGTGGTAGCATTATTCCCAAATTTTGAAACCGGTACAAACTACTTAAAAGAATTAGCGCAGGCAGATATAAAACCATCGGTTGTTCGTTTATCTGATACCAATGAAACCTTATTGTTTTCCAAACTGTCCGGTAGTAATGATGTTAAGAAAACACTACTGGTCGGCATTAAGAAAAAAGCTCAAAAATTAGTCCTTCAATGGAAAAACCTGACAGAACCATGTGTTTTGATTATGCGATTTGTACAAAACGAATATAGTGAATCATCACAGGTTAAATATGTCAGGAATTTAGTTGATAAATATAAAGGCATGCTTGTTCCTGATACTATTGGCGCCAATTGGGCAGCAAACAGGTTCAAAACGCCATATTTAAGGGATACTTTTATAGAGCATGGTATTTTTATAGATACTATGGAAACACTGGTACATTGGAAAGATGTACGGAAATTACATAAAATCCTTGCAGATAAACTTAAAAAATCCGAAGCCTTTGGAAATGAAAAAGGAATTTTCTTAGCCCATATTTCTCATATTTATCCTAATGCTGCATGTATGTATTTTACGTTAATAGCGCAAATGCAAAAAGGAACTGAAATTGAACAGTGGCAGGAAATTAAAAACCTGGTTACCGACACCATTAAAGATAACAATGGCGCTGTTTCTCATCATCATAGTATTGGACTGGATCATAAAAAATGGTATTTAAAATATAGCGATCCGATTGCTTTGGAAATTTTAAGGCATATAAAAGCCAAAGTTGATCCAAAAAAAATTTTAAATCCGGGAAAATTGTATAGCTAATGTTTTTTATTAAGAATAGAACTTACAACATAAAAAAAGCAAAAACCGAAATTTTTGATTTAGTAATAATTGGTGGTGGAATTACCGGTGCAGGTATTGCCATAACAGCCTCGCGTAAAGGTTGGAAAACATTAATTATTGATAAGGATGATTTTGCGTACGGATCAAGCTCGCGTTCTGCAAAATTAATCCACGGTGGATTGCGCTACTTACCACAGTTACAAATTAAATTGGTTAAGGAAGCGTTACATGAAAGGGAACAGTTGCTTAAAGAATATCCTCACTTAGTAAAACCACTGCCATTCTTTATGCCTATTTACAATTCCTGGCTGGACAAATTAAAATACTCTATTGGTCTTTCGGGTTATGATTATTTAAGTGGGGAAAGTTCCATGCCAAAACATGCATCAATAGACTTAGAAGAAATAAAAGAAAGGTTTCCGCAAATAAAAACGGATGAAATAACTGGTGGCTATATCTATTACGATGCCAAAACCAACGATGCAAGATTAACCAATGAAGTAATTCAGCAAGCAACAGAACTGGGGGCCGTTGCCATTAATTACTTATATGCAGATGATTTTAATATTGAAGCAAATAAAGTAAAATCCATTAACTGTACCGACATAATAAATAATGAAAAGATAGAAATCAAAAGTAAAATTTTTATTTCTGCTACCGGTGTCTGGACAGATGATTTACTGCATAAATTTAATCCGGATGACACGAATAAATATATAATGCCAAGCAAAGGCGTACACCTTGTTGTTAGCAATGACAAACTACCAAAAGATAGTGTTATGCTTTTCCCTACAACCAGTGGTGATGAAAGAATTATATGGTGCACACCCTGGGAAGACAACCTAAACCTTATTGGAACCACAGACACCGATTATAATCAATCATTAGAAACAATCTGGACAGAAAAACAAGAAATAGACTATATCTTAAACAGTGTAAATGCTCAATTAAAAAGTACAACTTTTACTTACGATGATATTTTAAGTGTTTATGCAGGACTGAGACCGCTGATTAATGACCATGATGAAACTAAAAAAAGCAACCAACGCTCAAGAGATTATAATATTTGGTGGAATAATGACAATATGCTTACCATTTCCGGAGGGAAATTAACCTCTTTCCTTTCTATGGCTGAGAATTGTATTGAAACCATTACTGATAAATATAAAATTAAATCATTACAAAATGAAAATGTGGTTTTTGAAAGTTTAACAGATAAATTTAAAGAAAGATACGGCATAAAAAATGCAACGCGTATAGCAGAAATAATCCGGGAAGATGAAAGCAGAATAAATACAATTACAGATTCTAATTACACCATTGCTGAGATACTATTTTTTATTCGCTATCAAAATGCCATACGTTTAGGCGATGTACTTACCCGAAGGACTTTAATATCTTATAAACTACAAAAATGGGATCAGAAAAGGATTGATGAAATTGCCTGTATCATGGCAAATGAATTAAACTGGAGTAAATCTCATATTAAAGAAGAAATTTCTATTTATAAGTCGGAATGGGAAACGATGCACACATGGAAGTGATTTTATATCTTTTTTTGTTTCAACATTGAAATATGAAAATTGCATTTATCATCAATGGAAATATTAAGAAACTAAACAAAACAATTAGTTCCATAAATAATACTTTTAAGATTTATGATACAAAAATTTATACTTCTGATTATGCCGGGCATTTTATGCAATTATGCCAAGAAGCTATAGATGCTAAATACAACTATTTAATTTTTGCTGGTGGAGACGGCTCATTAAATGAAGGAATAAATGGAATTATAAATTACTATAAACTAAATGAAAACAAACAACCTGATGATTTTGACTGGCATGCTATCGGCAAAATTAAAGTGGGTGTTTATGCGGCCGGTAGTGGAAACGATTTTGTGAAAACAGTATATAAAGACACTAATCTTAATACACTAAAAGAATTAATAGACAAACAATCATATCAAATGACAGATGTTGGTTGGGTAAGTTTTCAAAATCTGCAAAACCAAAAAGATGTTCGCTTTTTTATGAATATCACTGATGTTGGAATGGGCGGGGATACTATGCGCAGAAAATCGCATTTACCAAAATGGATGGGTGCGGATTTCAGATACTTTTGGTCTATCACCTCAACAGTAGTCACCTATAAAAATTTTGGTGTAAAAGCATATAATAATAGTTTTTCCTGGGAAGGAAAAGTTATTAATATGGTTGTGGCTAACGGAAAGTATTTTGGAAATGGTTTAGGCATAGCGCCTGATGCAGAAGTTACTGATGGTAAATTTTCATTTATTGTTATAGGGGATATTAATTTGCTCGATTATTTTAAACATCTTGGTACAGTAAAAAAATGCATTAAGATAAATCATCCTAAAGTGAGTTATCATAGTTTTGATGAAATAGCTATTGAGCCAACAACATCAAAAAAAATTACTATTGATATGGATGGCGAGTACATTGGTTTTGCACCAATGATACTAAAATGCTTACCTCAAAAAATAAGCCTTATCGCAGGGTCCTGAATGTTTGTCTGGTATAACCTGCAAGCAGGTAGTTAGTGGCGGATTTCGAAACACTGTACTTTCCATTGTATAAATCATCGTTTGTTTTTAATTCAACCGGGAACCTGCTCGGACTTTTGGCAGAAAGGTCAGTCGCCTGGTTTCTCCTGTTTTGTGCGACACGGAAACCGATAATTTTAACTTACTGATACTCATCGTTTAAAAATATAAAATATTCAATTCTGGGTGCTGCAAGCTATTTTTACAGTGTGTATGTTAGAAATAATAAGAACCGGAGCGGTTCGGTATGTATTGAGGCCACCTGCAACGGACCATACTTCCCCAGACCCACAACAAGGTCACCTGCAATGCTTGAAAGCGATGCCCCGACTGATAAATCCCGCGGATATGCAGGTAATCCAGCCCGGCAGGGACCTTGTTGCAGATACGCCGGTATCAACACAAGCAATCTTCCTCAGAACTGGAGTTTGTTTATCTTCAAGGTTCCGCCATCGTTAGCCAGGTTTACCCACAGTCTTTTACTACTAGCGGGTAACCTTGAAGCGGGTGATGACCTTCAATATTCATTTGATGCCTCAGAAAGTTTTGACAAGTACCAGGCCAGGGGTGGCGGTGTGGTACGTTATCAATTTACTGTAAATGAAGTGGAACTCCCTCTTGCGGATCAATCATCAATAAACTTTATATTTCCCAATGATCTGGATAATAAGGATCTCTACGACCTGATATTCAATGACACCAAAAGCTAGATATATTTCAATCACAATGATATATCATGCAAATTACTAACAAATTTTTAGCAGTTCTTCATCTAGTATTTTATGGTCTAGAAAATATAAGCAATTATTATCATATTGTTATATTTACCTCTTCCATAATAATACGATAAGTTGAGTCTTTCCCAAATCCTATATCGTGCACCCGCATGTAAGCCTGCATAAAATATTGTCTGTTTTTCTATAGTATCTGCATTCATATACCTGGGATACCCCATGTTTATTCCTGCTGATGTCATTATTCCCAATTGTAACCTTTTCTGGGGAAACAGGAAATATTTACCATAAATCCCAAACGAAAACCAACTTATATTATTGATTGTAGTATTCCCAGGCCTATATTGGGGGAGCCAGTTTAAAATTGCCCATGAATAAGAAAACTCACCTCCCATTTCAAAGTACTCATCTATGTTTATGCCGGCTCCAAATTGTATTGCCCTGATATATTCAATTTTTCTATTTATCGTCGAAAAAATGTTGTTGGGCGGAAACTCAATATTTTTGTTTACATATCCAAAACCGGTTCCTAAAGACACATTCAGGTTTTGTGCATTTAAATCAATGCTCATACTCGTTATACAACTAACAAGCAATAAAACATAGAACCTTACATGGAATATCATAAAATTAAGATCACTGATTAATTTTTCTTATAACTGCATTTGCATTATAAATAGAATTATCTAAGTAAAGTGGCGCTGAATTGTGACTAAGGCTACCTATAAAATAGTTATTATGATAGAATCCCACAAAAGTCCAGTGATTAACAACAGTTATCACGTCCCCAACCTCATAGGCAAACGGATATGTTGCTCTGTAGTTTCCACTTTGCCAAATTTGAATTACATTACCTCTGTATTTTGAAACATATAGGTTGTAATCAATTGTGTTCCAACCAGCGCCTCCTTGATTACTAAAGGACAAACCAAACATTATATCTGTATTTCTCGAATCAATTTGATATTCTGCGCCATAGCGATTTCCAGCTTGGCCTAAAGAAGACGCTCCTGCATTCCACCAATTACTGCTACTTGATTTCTGTAATGTTAAATTTGCAATTTCGTAGCTTCCCCATTCATACTCATAAGGATAGTCAATTACAACGTTCGCATTAATAACATCAATGAATCTTGGTTTCTTTATAAGAATGGTAGGTCTATACCAAGTAGCGCTCACCGAGCTAATTCTATCATTCCATTTTTTACAAAAAATCCAACAATTAGGATTTAACTTTGTTTGCTGAAGATTCCATGCGTAATATTGGTATATCGTATTCCCAAATCTGGGAGTGATATCAAATCCCAGAGCAGCTCCACCAGCATTAGGATGTTCCCAAAAAGTCACGATCATTCTCCTTGTTGTTGCATTGTTTACTATAAATGAAGATGTTTTATCATTAAATGCGCTAACATTCATTATATAGGATTCATATTCAAGAAAATCCAGCCCACTCGCTGATAATACTTCATATGATGACCCTCCAAAGTAAGAGTGTTCGTATAATGTAATTGTTGAATTACCACTTTCCCTCCATGCCCACCGGGCAGATTCACTTGAATTTGCGTTATTCAGATTTTCTTTTCTAAAGCTACCAATCATTCCCTCTAAAGAGTATCCTTCATAAACATCTTTATTGTATATAAAGTTGTTTTTTGAAATACCGCTATCCAACCGATCCTCCACACCAACAAACTTATTAGTAATATCCTTTCTTTTTTTGCCGCCTGATTTTATTTTTATTTTATTCCCATTAAAATTATTCCTTCCAATTCTTTTAGCTACAAATTCTTTATACTGTATATTATCATCAAATAAATATGTAACAGAGTCTTTAAGTGATATAAACATTGACGAATTTGGATTGTTGCTCATTTTTGAAAATAAAAATTGATAATTTTCTTCAGATTGTGCATCGACAAAATTAAGGGTAGAATCCATGTTTACTGAATACGACAAGGTATAGACTTCTTGAAGTTACCCCAATATTTTGATATAAAATCTTGTAACTCATTCAATTGTCAGAGTTTAGTTAGTTTTTATAAGTGGAAAAGCACATTTTTTAAAAAAACGGGGTAACTTTTTGTAAGCATAAAATTAAAAAAATAAGTGTCCGACCTTTGTAATTATCAACAAACAAAAGAAGGACACTTATGAATTACAGCAAGCTTGCAAGTAAGTTAAGGACTAAAATAAGCAAATTTTCGGGGTATGTTTCAGTGGATCTCGACAAAACAGCCAAAAGATTTGTAAATGAAGCGATTTATGGCATTATGCATTCTCAGTCAGTTTTGCTCACAGAGATAGGCAGGAGTTTGGAAACCAATGTTCCGTTGAAGATGATAGAGAAACGGTTTTGCCGCCAATTGAAGAAGGAAGGTTTATGGGAACATATTCATCAACAGGTGCTCTGCGATGCATCTACACGCATCAAGGATAACACCCTGCTGATTTTGGATTTGAGTGATTTATACAAGAAGTATGCAGAACGCATGGAGTACTTGGCGAAAGTACGCGATGGCAGTGAAGGTGGCCAGATAGTGAACGGGTATTGGACCACGCAGGTCATTGGTGCACATTTAGGTGAAAATGAAGTTTTGCCTTTGTACCAGGAGTTGTATTCACAAGAAGCCCCTGATTTTAAAAGTGAAAACACCTAGATTATTAAAGCCGTTGATATGGTAGCAGATCATTCGGAAAACAGGGGAATATGGATAATAGACAGGGGAGGCGACAGAGATGTGTTATACAGCCACATGCTGAAAAAAAACGGTAAAAAGAGGTTTATAGTGCGGTTGGTCGGCAATCGTAACCTCACACATGGGAAAAAGGAAGAATTGGCCCTGAAATTGGCTTATATATGCAAAACACCTTATAGCGAAACTATT
>CAZONK010000065.1:0-15021 GCA_964581095.1 uncultured Roseivirgaceae bacterium | reverse complement strand
GTCATTGCGAGCGTAGCGCGGCAATCCGTTCTTCCAAATCATAGAGATTGCTTCACCCTCCGGGTTCGCAATGACGGGTGAGGATAGAGATTGCTTCACCTTCCGGGTTCGCAATTGACGAGTAGGAAGAGGGGATTGTGTAGTTTAGTTCTTCTTCTTCTTTTTTCTGTTAAACAGGTTTTTTATCTTATCCGTTGCATCCTCGATTGCTTTTTCTACCTGGGCTGTATCACCTTTAATCAGCCCTTCTTTCAGGCTGTCAGCCTGAGTTTTGGCAATTTCTTTAACCTCCACTTTGGTCGTTTCCACTTCCTTTTTTACCTCTTCTTTTACCTCTTCCTTATCCGGAATTTCGGCAATATCCGTTCCTGTTTTTTCCTGAATAGTCTCTACCAGCTTCTCCTTCACCTTCTCTTTTACTACTTCCTTCACTTCCTGGCCGGTGTCAGCACTCAATAATTTTGGTTTCGGGTCATCGTAGGTTCCACCTATACCAATAGTGAACTTGATATTGGAAGAGGCTGGCATGGTTGAACCGGTAAGGCTGGCAATGGACTGGTTAAGTTGTTTACCAAGGTCTCCAGCAGGTATCTCCATTTTAACTTTGTAATCCAGCGACCCATCCAGGCTGTTTGAACCAGAAACATTCCATGGGTATTTACCAACCATCACATCAAATGGTTCCACAAAGAACCTACCATCCTTAATTTGCCCTTTCATGACGATATTTGCAATATCCATCTTATCAGATTTGGCCTGACCCGTGAGGGCATTGATCCCTGTCACTATTTTGGATCCGCTCAGTGTGGCCTGGGCAATTTTAATCAATCCGGCACCATTGATGGACTCCATGAGAGGCATCATATCTTTCCCAAGATTTCCATCAATTTTGAATTTGGTCGAGTAATCCCCTGATATATTTTTGGCAATGGGAGCCATACTTTGAACCGTATTAAAAGTAGCGTAGGATTCCTGGATTGACATAGCATTTATATCCAGATCATAGTTGAAGTACGGTTTATTTATATCATGTGTATGGTATTTCCCATTCATTACAATGCGGCCACCCAGCATGTCGAATCCGAGGTCTTTCATATCAACCTCGCCATTTCGGATAATTATAGCACCCCTTGCATTACTCATAACCATATTGTCATAGATTATTTTATCAATTTTCGTGGTCAGGGTAAAATCAATATTAGTGGGAACCGGAAATACTTCCAGGGCAGTTGTATCCGTGGGAGTTGTTTCATCCGTAGATTCATCTGTTTCTTCTCCTTCTGGTGTTTCCTCTTCCATCCACTCATTCAGGTCAACGATTTTCGAGTTAAATGCAAGATTTCCTTTTATGGTTCCATCGCTAAATACGTAGGCGATATGGTTTTGGATTGATCCTGTCATGTTCAAATCGGTCCTGCCAACGCTTCCCTCAAATTTTTGCAAACGAACCATCTTTGGATCAAAAGTCAGATTTGAACTTCTTATTTCAAATCCCTGGGGCAGCATCTCTTCATCGTAGTATTTAAACCCTTCAATTTGCATGGATCCGGAAGTCGGTAGTTTTGCATACCGCTCGGCTTCGAGGTCTGACATTTTTCCAGAAGTACGCAGATTAGAGGTTATCAACCCCTCCATTGTGGTGGTTGGCATGGGATAAAATTCATTGATTACCGGTAAAAGCTTGTTAAGGTCAATGGTACCTTCCATTTTAGCATCCCAGGTATAGTCATCCATATTTTCAATGAAGAGCGTAGCCACAAATGACTCGTCCTGCATTTTCATTTTGAACGGATCCACTGCAATTTTAATATCCTTCATTTTGCCGGTGGTGTTAACAATGGAGGCATTCATTTGCATATCTTCCAGGGGGATCGGAACCTCGGAGGTACTCGCATACCCATCAGTGAGGGTGAACTTTGCATCAATTTTCGGTATGATCGCCTTTATAGAGTCATAAACTCCGTTGATTCCAATATCAATGTCAAGTGTCCCTCTGAGTTCCATTCCTTCCATTGGAAACATTGTCATCATTTCATCAAGGTTCAATTTTCCTTTGAGCGTACTATTTATAGGGTAAGTTTTGAGGTTTGCTATTGCGAGTGTAGCATCAAAAGGATTATTACCAAATTCGATATGAAATTTGCTTATGTTAATACTTGTATTGTCAATTATTCCATCTGAATTATTTATTTTCAAGGCCAGCTGCACATTTGAAACTGCAGCGGGGAGGTCAGGATATTGAAACATCCCATCAGTTACATCCAGGAATACATTGAATGAAGGCATTTGAGTTTCCGTGTATTTCCCAGTCGCATTTCCACCAAATGATAGATTGCCGGAAGTTTTTAATTCTTCAAACCCTTCCATATATACTGCCGGTACGAGTGAAAGAAGGCTACGGAAAGAATTATCTGTTGAGAAATAGGTTAAATCCATATCAAATCCATCCTCGGGCATAGCGAACCACCCATCAAAGCCAAGTTTGAACTGATTGAGCCGTATTTCATTTTCTTTAAAAGTAAATTTGAAGCTGTCAAGGTCCATACTCAAAACAGCATCCAGCTCAAACTCCTTGTTATTGATGTAGGGTGTTCCATCAAAAACAATAAGCATGTTTTCGATAAAAGTATGTGTAGATAGATCAAATAGTGTTAACGTGAAGTCACCGCTTCCGGAATGGTTCATTCCTTTGATTTCGACGTTTACAGGAATTGTGGGGTCATAAAATACAAAGTTGGCATTTGTTATCTCCCACTTTTCAATTTCGAACTCCATAGGTTCCGTACTTTCTTCCGGGGAGGGGACCTCTTCATCTACTTCAGCCACAGTATCTTCCGGGGCAATGTAGATATCCCAGTTTACATTTCCCTGTTTATCTGCCAGCAAATTAATCACAGGTTCATCCAGGTAAATACCCTTTATGCTCATTTCTTCGTCGATGAGAATTTTCTTAAGGTTCACCACAACATCAAAACGTTTCACAGCAAAAAGTATTTCTCCCTCGAAAGGGGCTTTGTTGATAATACCAAAATTTTCAACACCAACGGTCACATCCGGAAAGTGCTTAAGCAATGACATATGAAAATTGTCGGTATCGAATACAACCGTTGCATTAAGCGTTTTTTCTAGCTCTGCGTCAATAAGGGCTTTAATATCATCCTTGTAAATCATTGGAAGTATAATGGCGGCTGCTAAGAATAGGCCGATAAGTAATGCAATACCGATGAAAAATTTCTTCATGATTTTAGGTGTTCCTGAGTTTCAATAAATGAAATTAAATAATATTATTCAATTAGTAATTTAATATTTTCATTTCCGCTTTTTATTTCTGATCAAAGCCGGTATCAAACTGATTTTCTTTTCTTCAAATTGTTTATTTTTCCGTATTCATGTAGATTTTTTCCATTAATTTAGAATATATCAAAGAATTATATGTTTTCGAAATCCTGCGAGTACGCGTTACAATCTGTGATTTATATTGCCATGCATGGTAAGGCAGGAAACAGTGTTGGTCTTAAAGTAATATCTGACCAACAGGAAATACCCGCTCATTTTTTAAGCAAAATTCTTCAGAAACTGGTAAAAAGCGACATTTTGATTTCCTCAAAAGGTCCCAATGGAGGATTTTCGCTGCAAAAGGAGGCATCTGATCTTCGTTTAATTGATATTGTGGAAATTATTGACGGTAGTAAGATATTTGACAGATGTGGTATTGGTTTGAAGGAATGTTCCGATACTGATCCATGCCCGATACATTTTGAATACAAAGAAGTGAAAAAGCATATCAGGGCACTATTCAGTGATAAGTCGCTAAGTGATCTTATTCATGACATTGAATCGGGGAAATCGATACTGAACTATCATTGATTACTACAAGGATAATTGTTATCCACACTGCGAATACCCGCAATTTTTGCAGTTCAGGCAACCTTCCTCGTAAACCAGCGAGGGTGATTTACACGAATTACAGACATTGTCAAGTGGTTTTTCGCCATCAGGTATCAACTTTGAAAGGGCCCGGATGATCCCGCTTTTCCATGTGTTAAGCGATTCTTCATTGAGATTAAGGTTTGATACAATGTCAATCACATATTTGAGTGGCATTCCGTGCCGGAGGATCCCGGAAATTAATTTGGCATAGTTCCAAAACTCCGGATTGAATGATCTTGATAATCCTTCGATTGTCACATTAAAGCCATCCCGGTCTTTATATCTAAAGTCATACCTGCTTTTTGAATCTTCAATTTTGCTTTTTATAACAATTCCTTTTGTGACATGGGAAGGTATTAAGAATCTATCTTCCACCTGGCCGGTGAAGATTTCGTAAGGCCGGTCATTTAGTATTCCAACCACACCAATCCATTTCTCGTCATTATTATTAAAACGTACAATTTTAGCTTCAAGTTCTTTTGGTCTCTTGGGCGCTGTCGTTTCCGAAAACTGGCCATCCTTCTTACTTTTTTCGTTCGCGGAAATCAAAACACCATCCCTTGATCCTTCCCTATAAACCGTCATGCCTTTGCAGCCCGATTCCCATCCTTTCAGATAGATTTGATTTACAATGTCCTCGGGAGTTTCTTTGGGGACATTTACGGTCACTGATATGGAATGGTCCACCCATTTCTGAAGTCGTCCCTGCATTTCTACTTTCTTAATCCAATCGATATCGGCCGCGGTAGCCTTATAATAGGGTGAAATTTCAATATACTTATTTAATTCCTCTTCAGAAAGTGCATGGATTTCTTCCGATTTGATTCCTTTGGTTTCAAGCCACAATCCAAATTTTGGATGCAATACAAAATACTCTTCCCAGGAGTCGCCAACCTCGTCAACAAAAGATATGTTCACATCTTTATCGGTTGGGTTTACTTTTTTACGCCTTTTATACGAGACACTAAAAGCAGGTTCAATTCCGGATGTTGTTTGTGTCATCAACGAGGTGGTGCCAGTAGGGGCAATTGTAAGTATTGCCACATTACGGCGGCCATTTTTCTCCATCCTTGCATAAAGTTCAGGATCGGCTTCACGAATCCTGGAGATAAATGGATTATCCATTTCCAGTTCATGATTATAGATTGGAAATTGTCCACGGTCTTCAGCCATTTCAACAGATGAACCATATGCTGCTAAAGCAAGTGCCTTTTGCACCTTTTCAGAAAAATCAATACCATCATCACTACCGTATCGCAGGTTTAAAGCGGCAAGCATATCGCCTTCCGCGGTTATTCCTAAACCAGTCCGGCGACCCTGGATACACTTTTCGCGGATTTTGTTCCAGAGATTTTTTTCCTTTAATTTTATTTCTTTTGGTTCCGGGTCGTTTTCTATTTTCTTTAAGATGGCATCAATTTTTTCAATCTCAAGATCAACGATATCATCCATCATCCTTTGGGCAATACGAACATGCTGCCTGAACTTTTCAAAATTGAACCCTGCCTCTTCTGAAAACGGGTTTTCAACATAACTGTAAAGATTAATTGCAAGAAGCCGGCAGGAATCGTACGGGCACAAAGGAATTTCACCGCAGGGGTTTGTTGATACAGTTTTGAAACCGAAATCACTGTAACAATCAGGTATAGACTCCTTATGAATCGTGTCCCAAAACAGCACGCCGGGTTCAGCAGAGGCCCATGCGTTGTGAATGATTTTATTCCATAATTCCGCAGCATCAACTTCGTTTTTGAATATTGGATTTTTTGAACCAATAGGAAAACTTTGTTTAAACTGTTTCTTGTTTGTTACCGCTTCCATAAACTGATCGCTGATGCGAACAGATACATTTGCTCCCGTAACTTTATTTTTTACTGTTTTGGCATCAATAAAGTCTTCAGCATCGGGATGATCAATGGAAATTGAAAGCATAAGTGCGCCTCTTCTACCATCCTGGGCTACTTCCCTGGTTGTGTTTGAAAAACGCTCCATAAATGGTACAACACCGGTTGATGTAAGGGCACTGTTCATTACGGGTGATCCTTTTGGCCGAATATGCGAAAGGTCATGCCCTACTCCGCCTCTTCGCTTCATTAATTGTACCTGTTCTTCATCAGCCAGCATAATCGCACCGTAGCTGTCAGATTCGGAGTCTGAGCCAATTACAAAGCAATTGGACAATGAAGCGTACTGAAAATCATTTCCCATTCCTGACATTGGTCCTCCCTGGGGAATGATAAATTTGAATCCTTTCAATAATTTGTAAATTTCTTCACCGCTCACGGGGTTTGGATATTTTTCTTCAATGCGTGCCAGCTCCCTTGCCATCCGCCAGTGCATATCGTTGGGTGTGCGTTCGTAAATATTTCCTGCAGAATCTTTTAATGCATATTTATTTATCCAGACATTGGCTGCCAGGGTATCTCCACCAAAATACTCCGTTGCCAGGGGAAGAATATCTTCACGTTTATATATATTTCGAACGGTTTCTTTTACCTTTTTTTCTACAGGATCTTTTACCTTTTTCTCGGCGGTTTTGATTTTCACAGGAGTTTCAGGAACTTCCGTTTTTTTTGTGGTTTCAAATTCAAATGTGAACTGGTCAGGAGAAATATTTTTTCTGGTTGGCATGTCAAAAAATTATGCAAATTAGGATTCATAAAAATAGAAAATTAGACTTTGATATCTAAAGTTATTTTTAAAAATCTGAATTTTATTTTTGGGGTAAATAGTTGATAGGCAGAAGTTCTGCTACCCGGGTTTCTCCCCAATAGCCATACTCCTGTATTTTTGCCCTGTCGAACGTAAGCCCATTTTTAAAGATGATTATGGGTGATTTTGTAAGAAAAAGGTAGGATGTCTGGCTTTTTTCGGGATTAACATTTGAATAATCGTATGATGAATTTTTAGTATAAATAACACGTATAAAATCATTGAATTTCAACATGATATCACCGGATTTTTCATCGATAGAAAGCAGATTTTTTTCCATAGCAATTGTGGTTACATCAAAGGTCGATCCTGTGGCATCAAGCTTAGCAAAATGAACAATATAGCCGTCTTCAGATAACCTTTGATTGGCAAGGGAAGAGAGGAAATGACGAAGCGATCCATAGTAAGTTTTGTCACGGTTTTTCTTCCAGCGTTTTTCTTGTTTTGTACTTTTAGCCTCAAGTTTTTCAAATCTATACTTTCCCGAATAACTGACCGTAAGGCCTTTTATGAAAAAATGTGACAAAAGAAAATAGATATTGTACCCTAATGCTTGGTTTGAAATCTCCAGCATATTGGTGGCGCTTGCTTTGAATTCGCCACCCTGTTTATCAAATTCGACCACCCAGTCATTTTTTATTTCGCATTTTGAGGCAAAAATGGAATTTCCCAAAAACGCATTCTCGAATTTTTTAAGATCGCGTTCCCATTCTTTGTCAATTTTTTCAGAAACTGCCACTTCCGACAACTCAATCAGCAGGGTTTTCAATTCTATTACGATTTCAGATTCCGACTTTTTCGGAATTGTATAAATGAATGGCCGGTAGCTGACATGTGATATGATTATTTCACTTACTCCTTCCGGTATTTGTAAAACAAACCTGCCATTTTCATCTGAACTTGTTCCGAAAGTAGATCCTGAAATGAATATATTGACTCCGGGAATTGCAACTTTGGTTTCGCTGTCGATGATTTTACCCTTCAGTTCCTGGGCTAAGAGCGATCCGGTTGATGTCAGGATAATACAAATGATAAGAAAATATCTCCGGGTCATTTTTAATAGATCCAACAAATTAAAACTATTTTTATAAACGAATTAATAGCTTGTTAGAATTAGAAATTGTGCTGCAAAAGCAAAAAAAGAAACCAAAGGAGGAACTGTATTTCATTGCCATTATCATTGAAGGTACATTTGGTGAGGAAGTTACACAAATCAAGCAACAATTTGCGTTAAAGTATAATTCAAAACATGCCCTTCGATCGCCTCCACACATTACACTGCATATGCCATTTAAATGGCGCACCGATAGAATTGATTTTTTGTCAGGCAAACTTTCTGATTTTGCACTGTCGAAAGGGCCTTTTGAAGTAATGCTGGATGGATTCGGATCATTTTCCCCAAGGGTTATTTATATCATGGTGAAACCATCGGCTGAGTTAAATCAAATTCAGCATGAACTGAAAATGGCTGCCCGTCAAGATTTGAAGCTTGTAAACAGTAATTATAAAGACAAAGCTTTTCATCCCCATGTGACTGTAGCTTTCAGGGACCTTTCAAAAAAGAACTATAATGTAGCATGGGATGAATATGCTGATTTGAACATTAATCACACCTTTTTAGCAAATTCAATATCCTTATTGAAACATAATGGGAAGCATTGGGAGGTATATGAGAAATTTGGGTTTAGCGGTGCCAGGAAGTAGTAATATTAGCTCTGGGACCAGTTGATAAATTATTTCTCGCAAAGGTTTTATGTTTGAAAAGCAAAATATTTAGGTCAATAAATCAATCATACGTCAACTTATCGGTGCTGTGGTTTCTTCCCAATTTTAAGCTTCTGATTTTATCCTGGTAATTTACATGTACAAGATTTACCTGGTCATCAAATTTTGACATCATTATTGTATTTTTAATCTCAATTTCTTTGATCTTTTTTACCCCCTTTACTTCGATGAAGCAGTACATTGCATCCTCTTCTAACTCATTACCCAGGTAATTTCCAGGTATGATTTTCCCATTTACTTTCACAGAGAAGTTTTCCATAATATAGTTTTTTACCAGGCGGTCGCGCTCCTGTCGATCCTTCGGGTTGATGATATCCAATGGTTTGCCGCTATACTGCTTCAGGGCCTCTTCCAGGTCATCAAGAAAGATGTGGTGTGTGATCTGGAGGGATTTGCTTTTTGTGCTAAACTCTACTTCACAGACACTAACATGAAAGGGGTGAAAATTGTAATTAAATGCTACCAATAACCCTAAAATAACACCAATCATCATATTGTATTTAGTTTTTTCAAGATTCCAAAATTATAACATTAATTTTACATCCCAAAAAATGCAGGATTTTGATGAGTGAGTTTTGGTTATATTTTTCTCTTGGATTGGAACACATTCTTGATCCTCGCGGCTACGACCATATCATGTTTGTGATTGCTCTATGTGCCCTGTATGTGATACAAGACTGGAAGAAGTTATTGTTATTAGTTACTGCTTTTACAATTGGGCATTCCGTCACACTTGCTTTGGCAACACTACGACTCATCCATGTTAATTCTGATCTCATTGAATTTCTTATTCCTGTCACAATATTTCTAACAGCATTTTCAAATATTATCGCCCGAACTGATAAACCAGGAAAGAGCAAAATGCAGACCAATTATATTTTGGCATTATTTTTCGGGCTAATTCACGGGCTGGGGTTTTCGAATTACCTCCGGGCACTTCTGGGAAAAGATGAATCCATTGTAACCCAGTTATTTGCCTTTAATATAGGATTAGAAGGAGGTCAAATAATAATTGTAGCAATATTTCTGATTGTGACGTTTATTTTCATAGACATATTTCGAATCAAAAGAAGGGACTGGCGTTTGGTCATTTCATCAGCGGTAATGGGTATATCCCTTACAATGATGATGGAAGCAAAATACTGGTGACCAATAACATATTATAACTAGAATTATAAATTAAGAACAAATGAAAAAAATAAAATTACTTGGTGTAGCACTTTTGATTACGCAACTCACATTTGCACAGGAGTGGGGCAAAAAATTTGAACAATTAGGGACAACGCTTCCTACCCCCAACGAATATAGAACGGCATCCGGAGCTCCTGGCGAAGCATACTGGCAGCAGCGAGCTGATTATGTGATCAATGTAGAACTCGATGACAGCAAACAGACAATCAAAGGATCTGAGACGATTACCTATTTCAACCGGTCGCCCGACCTGCTGAATTACTTATGGGTACAACTGGACCAGAATATGCGGGCCAAAGATTCGGAATCACCGCTTGTAAGAACTTCCAGTATGCGGGGAGATTCAATTCCTGCTTATTTTGCTGCCATGGGCAACAATGAAGTCACAGGATATGATGGTGGGTTCAAAATTACCGCTGTTAAAAATACAAGTGGGAATGACATGAACTACACCATTAATCATACAATGATGCGGATCGACCTGGCGAAGGAACTGAAACCAGGTGAAAAAGTAGTATTTTCTATTGACTGGTGGTACAATATCAATAACCGGATGCTCGACCATGGACGTGGTGGTATGGAATATTTTGAAAAAGACGGTAATTATTTGTACACCATGGCGCAGTGGTTTCCCAGGATGGCTGTGTATAGCGATTTTCAGGGATGGCAAAACAAACAGTTTTTGGGCCGTGGGGAGTTTGCACTTGTATTTGGTAACTATGATGTAAAAATCACGGTTCCTTCAGACCACATTATAGGGGCAACAGGCACCCTTCAAAATCCAAAAGAGGTGCTTACAAGTGAGGAACTTAAGCGATTTGAACAGGCAAAAGAATCATTTGACAGCCCCGTAATTATTGTTACACAGGAAGAAGCTGTTAAAAAAGAAAGTACTCCGGTCGCTACCAAAGCTACGTGGCATTTTAATGCAGAAAATGTAAGGGACTTTGCATTTGCTTCATCACGAAAATTTATCTGGGATGCCATGGCTGTGAAAGTTGGTGATAACACTCCACTGGCAATGTCTTATTATCCCAAGGAAGGGAATCCCTTGTGGGAAAAAGAATCAACTCTGGCAGTGAAAAATACTCTTGAAACTTATTCGAAATACACAATCGATTATCCATATCCCAAGGCTATCTCCGTGCATGCTGCAAGCATAGGCATGGAATACCCGATGATATGCTTCAACTTCGGTCGTCCGAATGAAGATGGTACGTACAGTGAAGCAACCCGAAACAGAATGGTAATGGTCGTTATCCATGAGGTGGGCCACAATTTCTTCCCAATGATCATCAATTCGGATGAAAGACAATGGACATGGATGGATGAAGGCCTGAATACGTTTTTGCAATTCCGTACCGAACAGGAGAAGTATGAGGGCTATCCTTCACGCAGGGGGCCGGCAAAAAATATTGTCAGCTACATGAAAGGGGATAAAAGTAAAATCAGGCCGATCATGACTAGTTCTGAACAAATCTTGCAATTTGGGAATAATGGTTATGCAAAACCTGCAACTGCAATGAATATTCTCAGGGAAACGGTTATGGGCAACGAGTTATTTGATAAAGCATTTAAAACGTATGCCGAACGCTGGGCATTCAAACACCCCGAACCCGCTGATTTTTTCCGCACCATGGAAGATGCTTCGGGTGTGGACCTCGATTGGTTCTGGAGGGGATGGTTCTTCGGTACTGACCATGTTGACCTGACCGTAGAGAATGTGAAATGGTACAAGGTACGCGATGCTGAAAATTCCCTGGAAGGCAGATCACAAAAAGGACAAATTAAAAATCCTGCAAATGTTGATGAAGATGGTAATTATTCTGACTTCAGTAATGGTTATGAAATACTAACCATTACGGATACAAACCCACGGTTTTATGGGGAATTTAAAAGTACCGTAGATGACGATGCTATTCGGGCAAAGCTTGCCGGGAAAAATATGTATGAAATTACATTGAAGAATACCGGAGGCCTTGTAACGCCAATAATCATTGAATGGACATTCAAAGATGGTTCGAAAGAAACGGACAAGATTCCAGCTGAAATTTGGCGATACAATGAAGAGAAAATCACAAAAGTATTTACAAAAGCCAAAGAGGTAACCAATATTACCATTGATCCTTTGCTGGAAACAGCCGATGTTAATACTGATGACAATTATTTCCCAAAGCGTGAATCAGAATCGAAATTTGATAAATTCAAAGAAGGGGAAAAGTAATTACAATAATCAGGTTGAAAAATAGTTCAGGGGAAACCCACGCTAACTAAATCGTGGGCTTCCCTCTTTTAGATTAAAGGTAAAAACTCAAAACAAACACAAATGAAAAAAATTACAATTGCACTTACCTTCATGCTTTCTGCAGGAATGGTTAATGCGCAGGAATGGGGGCAAAAGTTTGAACAACTTGGTACAATGGCGCCAACGCCAAACTCATACAGGTCGGCATCCGGGGCCCCGGGTTCTAAATACTGGCAGCAAAAAGCAGATTATGTAATTAACGTTACCGTTAATGATGAAACTCAGGTCCTGACAGGTTCTGAAACGATCACATATCACAACCAGTCGCCTGATCCACTGGGATATCTCTGGTTACAACTTGATCAGAATATGCGGACAAAAGGATCCGATGCTCAAACTACATCCACAAGAAGCATACGAAGGGATTCGATTGCCGGGAAATCGATGATCAGAATGGCCGGTGCCACTGATTATGATGGAGGATTCAAAATTACAACTGTACACGACGCCAAAGGCAATGCACTTTCCTATACAATCAATGGTACTATGATGCGGATTGATTTACCACAAACGCTGAGTTCTGGCGAATCAGTTATGTTTGTTATTGACTGGTGGTATAATATGTATGACCGAAACGAAATAGGAGGCCGTGGAGGATATGAATTCTTTCCAAAAGATGGAAACTATGCATATACGGAGGCACAGTGGTATCCAAGAATGGCTGTATACAGCGATTTTGAAGGATGGCAAAACAAACAGTTTTTGGGCCGCGGTGAGTTTGCCCTTGTCTTCGGTGATTATGAAGTTAATATAACCGTACCAGGCGATCACATTGTAGGTGCTACCGGTGAATTGCAAAATGCAAAGGAGGTTTTATCAGGAAAAGAATATGGAAGGCTTGAGAAGGCACGGACAACCTTTGATGCACCTGTATTTATTGTCACGCAAGAAGAGGCCGAGAAAAAAGAAAAATCAAAAGCAAAGAAAACATCAACGTGGAAGTTCAAAGCGGACAATGTTCGTGATTTTGCATTTGCTTCATCACGAAAGTACATTTGGGATGCCATGGCAGTGAAAGTTGGGAACAATACACCCCTGGCCATGTCATTTTATCCCAAGGAAGGGAATCCACTCTGGGAAAAGACCTCTACAATAGCAATAAAAAATACGCTGGAAGTATATTCCAGATATACCATTGATTATCCTTATCCTGTTGCTCAATCTGTACATGCCGCAAACCAGGGAATGGAGTATCCAATGATCTGCTTCAACTATGGTCGCCCGAATGAAGATGGTACCTGGTCTGAAGGCATGGAAAAGGGCAATGTTTCTGTAATTGTACACGAAGTAGGACACAATTATTTTCCTATGATTATCAATTCCGATGAAAGGCAGTGGACCTGGATGGACGAGGGATTAAATACATTTCTTGAGCACCAGACAATGGTAGAACGATACCCACAGTTTGACAATACATGGGGTACGCCTAAATCCGTGACCCGATATATGAAAGGGGATAAAAACAATATCACACCGCTTATGACCAGCTCAGAACAGGTAAAGCAATTCGGATATAATGGGTATGGCAAGCCTTCTGCAGCCATGGTACTTTTAAGGGAAACAGTAATGGGACCCGAACTGTTTGACAAAGCATTTAAAACCTATGCAGAACGATGGGCATTTAAGCATCCTGAACCAGCAGACTTTTTCCGCACAATGGAAGATGCATCAGCAGTTGACCTCGACTGGTTCTGGAGAGGATGGTTCTATGGAACGGATCACGTGGATGTAACCGTGGATAATGTAAAGTGGTACAAAGTTCGCGATACCGAAAACACATTGGAGGGAAGGGCCCAGAAAGGGAAAATCAAAAATCCTGCTAATGTGGATGAAGATGGAAACTATAACGACTTCAGCAATGGATATGAGGTAATTACGATTACGGATACTAACCCGAGATTTTATGGTGAATTCAAAAGTACCGTGGATGATGAAGCCATCCGTGCAAAACTTGCCGGTAAAAATATGTATGAAGTTACATTGTCAAATTCAGGAGGTCTCGTAACACCTGTCATTATCGAATGGACGTATGCTGATGGTTCTACTGAACGTGAAAAAATACCTGCTGAGATCTGGAGGTATAACGAAGAGCAGGTTACCAAGGTATTTACGAAAGAGAAGGAGGTAACAAACATCGTAATTGATCCGGATGAAGAAACAGGCGATGTAAATACGGAAGATAATTTGTTTCCGAAAGCAGCGGTAAAATCACGATTTGAAAAATTCGGAGAATCTTCCGCCGAAGAGAATGCGAAACTTGCAGGAGACTGGACTGGAAAACTTACAATTCCCAATGGTACAGAGCTTACCATCGTCTTTCATTTCAAGGAAGGGAAGGAGGGAAAAATAGAAGGTACAGTTGACAGCCCGGACCAGGGGGCATTCGATTTGAAAATGGGTGAAATCTATACCGGGAAAGGGAATGTGGAAGCAGACCTTGGCCAGATAGGTGGAAAGTATGTTGGTACCATGTCAGATGATGGTACTACGATTGAAGGGAAATGGCAGCAAGGCGGACAGGAACTGCCTTTGAACCTTACAAAAAAGTAAATTAACCCGGATTCATGACTTTGTCATAACTAATGACGATAAATAATTGAAATCACATGATTGTCAATTATTTATGTCGGGGTTAACCCAAATCCAAATTTAGGGTTCCTTAATTAATTAATTAACATATGGATCCCTGGCCAAGCCCGAGGATGACAGTATATATTTTATTGTTGTTGAAAGTCAGTTATTTTTATTTATACTAACAAAAAAACCCGTCATTGCCGGGCTTAAAGAATATATAATGTTCATGCCAGATAAGCATTAATAAAGTAATGGTGATACCAAAAGGAACAAAGTCTTTAAGAAACAATTCCAACTCCGAATATTTTTCAGGAACATCTGCTGAAATCAGTAAAAACGCGATGGCGATGGCAAATACACTATCGCTCAATCCTTCGATCCGGGTATGGTCCATTCCCCGTAATCTGAATCCACTTGGATGAAGGTTTGTTTTTGGTTTTAGTGCTTGCCGTAACATTACGCTATAAAACAATAAGTTATAAAATTCGAACCCTTAAGAAAACTATTTGATAAAAATAGGTTAG
>CAZONK010000064.1:0-15056 GCA_964581095.1 uncultured Roseivirgaceae bacterium | reverse complement strand
GGATAAGCACTTTTACATTTTTCTTTACAGTAGAAGTAGCCATTTGTGTTGCTTCGTCATATTCATTTTCAACATACGATACCGGATAATCATGCCCTTTTCCTTCTGCAAGGTATTGCTCGGCCAACTTCCAGTTTACTGCCGCAATAAAGTCCTTATCCTTCTGAGACGCGGTTACTTCCAGTAATGTATGCTCTTCTTCAGTGTTGTATGAAGTAAAAAACATCCAGCCGTGTGATTTCCCTTTCCCGGAGTGTGCCAGGTCATAATCATAACCAGGTACAAGAATCTGGAAAGCCAGGTCCATGTCACCATCATCTGCAACACTTATAAATGAAAGTGTACCTTTGAAATTTTCCTTATAGGTGTCAATTCCAACATCCCTTTGAGGTATTGGCACACTAAAACGTGTTCCTGCTACCACATATTCTGTGTTTTCTGTAGTAAAAGGAGAACTATGGTTTCCACCCGAATTTGGTATCTCAATGATTTCAACAGTTTCAAAAGTTGAAAGACTGATCCGTGCAATACGTGGTGTATTGTTACCATTAATAAAAATCCATCGACCATCCGCTGTACCATCTGTCTGGCTTAATTCAGGATGGTGAGAGTCATCCCAGGGTACAAAACCATGACTTGTCTGAAGCATTGGCTTGGTTTCTTCATTAAAACCATATGCCTTTTCAGCATCCACGGAGAATACCGGGATTACCCGGAACAATCTGCCTGAAGGCAAGCCATAAACAGCAAGCTGTCCACTAAATCCACCGGACAAAAAAGCATAGAATTCATCTAACTCTCCCGGGGGTACATAAACTCGTGAAGCAACATCACTCTTTAATGCTCCTCCTTTGTTATTTACACCATTTTGACAGCCAGTAATAAGTACTGATCCGATCGTTAATAACGCAAATAGGTTCATAAAATAATTCGTCTTCATAATTAAATATTAAGGTTGATACTAGGTTCAAAGATAAGAAGTGCAATTATCCAATCCTTATGCTTCAAATCATAGTGTAGAGGTGATTTTAATGCTGACAAATACTGACAAATATCATTTGGGCGCCATAATAATAATTGCGTGTGATTCATGAGCTTATGGAGGCTTCAAATGATAATTTTATGACTATCTAATTCCAGAATACCTTTTTCTTCAAGCTTCTTGATGGTTCGAATAACTGTTTCTACGCGCAATCCTGTCAATCCTGCAATTTGCTGACGGGTAAGCGGGATGTGCATTGTTTTACCATCCACCGATCCCGGCAGATCCCGGTAATGTTCCACCAGCCTCATGATCCGGCTCTCAGAAGTATTGTTGGCCATTTCTTTGCTCATCATACTTTTGTAGATCAGCCTTTCAGAAAGTATCCTGGTAAAATGAAGATGAATATCAAAATTGTCTTTCAACAGTTTGATAAGTTTCTCCTTTCTTAATTTGTAAATAACTGTAGGTTCTATGGTAACAGCGCTTATACCATAAATCTGGTTACAAATAAGAGGAGGTTCACCAAAACTCTGTCCATTTGTAAAAATTCCCTGAATAAATTCCTGCCCTTCCGATCCATAGTTGACCAGCATCACTTTACCGGTTTTGATCTGAAAATAACAAATAGCTTCATCACCTTCATGAAAGAGATACTGGCCTTTTCCGGCAGCAACTTCATTGCATTCGTGTTGTCTTAATAGATCCTCAGGAATCATGATTATCTTTTTTGTTGACTTTGTTTGGTTTGATGATTGTCTTCTTTCTTTGAATTTTATCCTTAGCGCTATCAAATAATAACCTCACCGAAGGAGAATACATATCATCGTATTGTCCGGACTTTACTGACCAAATAAACGCTACAACAAAGGTTGTTGCAATAAACGCGGATACCAGAATAAGTATAAAAATAATGTTCATATCAGTGAAGTCCAGTTTTTTTAGCCATCAGGCTTACTGCCCCGGTTGCGAATATGACAACTGAAATACTACTTAATGGCATCAAAATCGCAGCATATATTGGAGTAAGCATACCAGCAACAGCAAAAGTTAGCCCTACAATATTATACAAAAAAGACAACATAAAGCTCGCAATAATTATTCTCATGGTGATTTTGCTGAACTTTAAAAATTGCGGAATCTGCTGAAATGAAGATCCTGCAAGAATTGCATCCGATGCGGGTGTGAAATTATTGATGTCATCGGCAACTGCAATGCCTACATCCGCTTGCGCCAGGGCACCAGAATCATTCAAACCATCCCCCAGCATTAGTACACGTTCATTGTGTTTCTGTTTACTCTTCACAAAATCCAGCTTATCAAATGCAGTCTGGTCAAAATGAAGATCAGCAGTTGCAGGAAAAATCGATTTCAGGTAATTCATTTCTGAGCGATTATCGCCCGACAATACAGACATGGAATATCCCCCAGACAGGTTATCAATAATATCCTCAAAATGAGGGCGGTATTTGTTACTGATTTTAAAATATCCTCTTATCTCATTCCCGATGGAAACGAATGCAATGGTCGCATCCTTTTCTACGTTTTCAAGATCGGGAGCTCCTGTAAATTTTGCTGAACCAAGTATTATTTTATTACCATTTATATCCGCGGCAATTCCTTCACCCCTGCTTTCAATGTAATTCGTAATCTTAATATGTGTGGAATCAGTGCCTGAAATTCTATTCAGAAAAATTCCAATCATTCTACTTATTGGATGCGAACTATTAGATACAAGAATATCCAGAATATCCTTTTCTTCTTCGGAGAGGTCCCCCACAAAGCGAATGTTTCCGGCATCCGATTGCTTCGTGATGGTACCCGTTTTGTCAAAAACAATCCGGTCAATTGCTGCCATATATTCAATGACTTCCCCATTTTTAAGATAGCAACCGTTACGCCCAAATACACGCATTGTGCTTCCAACAGCAAATGGAGTTGATAGTGCAAGTGCACATGGGCATGCAACAATTAAAACTGCGGTAAATGCATTCAATGCAATGGAGGGTTCATATACAAGCCAAAATAAACCTGAAGCAAAAGCCAGAATGAGAACGACCGCTGTAAAATACTTACTTACCCGGTTGATCAAAATTTGTCCTTTGTTGTTGTTTCCCTTTTCGAACACCTCGTTATTCCACAACTGGGTAAGATAACTTTGTGAAACTTCCTTGGTTACCTCCAGTTCAATAGCAGGACCAACCTGTCTACCGCCCGCATAAACATAATCACCGGATAGTTTATTTAATGGGGTTGACTCACCTGTTACAAAGCTGTTATCTATAAGTGCCTCATTGCTCATAAGAATACAATCTGCAGGTACCAGTTCAGCATTTCGCACCCTTATTCGATCACCTTTTGAGAGCTCATTAATTGGAATACCCTCACCGATATTATTTCTTAACCTGGTAATGGCAATTGGAAAATAAGACTTGTAATTTCGATCGAATAAAAGGCTTTCATAGGTTTTTCCCTGGAACCATTTCCCAACCAGTAAAAAGAAGACCAGTCCGGCAAGACTATCGAAATAACCGGGTCCTGTTGAAGATATTACATCATAACTACTTCTGATGAATAAAGCCAATATCCCAATGACAATCGGGATATCAATGCTCATTACTTTTTGTTTAATCCCATTGTAAGAGGCCTTGAAATAATCTGTTGCACTATAGAAAACTACAGGTAGCGAAAACAACATACTTATTTGGGAAAAAAACCTGCTGAATTCGGGCTCAATTATACGGTCAAGCCCAATGTACTCAGGAAAACTGAAAAGCATAATATTCCCGAATGAAAAGCCTGCGATCCCAATTTTTACAAGCAGGTCGCGCTGGGATGCAGTTTTTACGTCTTTCTTTTTTTCCTGATCATTTTCCAGGTTTAGTTCTGGTGGATATCCTAATGCTGAAAGCATTTCCACAACCTCGCGAAATGAGATTTGCCGGGGATTAAAATCTATCCGAACGGTTTTCCGGGGAAAATCAACAGTGGATACCTGTATTCCTTTTTTTAACTTGTAAAGATTCTCAAGCAACCAAATACAAGAACTACAGTGAATTGAAGGAACATACAGTCGCACTTTCGCGAGGGTTTTCTCATTATAGTCCAGCAATTTTTGAAGAATATCGGGTTTATCCAAAAATGAATAATAAGTGTTCCCCTTATCGTGTTTTAGCGTGTTGCCCGGATTATCTTCAATTCGGTAGTAGGCATCCATACCATTATCATGAAGGATTTCATAAACCGTTTTACAGCCAAGACAACAGAAAATATCATTATCAAGTGCAATAGATGTGTTCTCACATTTTTCACCACAATGGGCGCAAATTAGATCCTGCTCTACTATAACATCGTTGGTAATCATTCTTTCGAAAATAAATCAGATGGAGCGAAATTATTGGATTTTCAACTAACGGAATTCTTCCTAAGATGAAATTCAGAATACTCACTCTTCCCCGATTTTCACATTTGTACTCAAATCTACTACTTGAATTTTTAACCAAAAAAATTCATTTAGACTTTTTATACATAATCTAAACCAATGGAAGGAGGAAACTGGATCAGTTTCCCGATGTCTGTATTCCTACAACACCAAATAGTGGGAGTAAAGTAACACTGATTATCAACGTATTCATTTTAACCCGGAATTATTTATGTCAGGGTTAAATTACAAACTATAGTTAACAAATTGGTTTTGATTACCGATCAAGTGTTTGAGTAAGAACCATTTTTTGGGAATGATTTACTATGTTTTCGGCAAGGCTTCCACTGAAAAAATGAGCCAGTCCACTTCTCCCATGCGTTGATAACGCAATGATATTTGCGCCATGTTGTTCAGCAAATAACATAATGCCTTCTTCCGCACTAACCGCTTTCGTAACATATACATCATAATTTTCAAGCCCGGCATTCAATGCAAATTCCCTGAGTTTCTGCAGAATATCATGCTCATTTTCAATCGTATGAATTGTGTTTACATGTATGAGATACAATTTCAAATTGAGGACTTTTTGTAACAGTGAAATAGATATAACTATATCTGATTCGTCATTACTCAGGTTGGTGGCATATACCATCGTATTTAACTCTTCGGTGCTAAATCGTACAGGAACTGATAATACCGGACATTTGGTAAACCTGACTACTTTTTCGGTATTTGACCCAATCAGAATCTCTTCCAGGCCACTACATCCCCGGGTCCCCATCACAACCAGGTCTGCGTTGTGTTTGGCAATATGATCTGTTATGTGTTCGTATGTTTTTCCAATTTCAACTTCAGGTACTATTTTTATATCCCGGTACTTTTCATCATTTGCTATTTTATTGATTTTTTCAGTCACTTCACGCTTTAATTCGATGTAGTAAATATCTTCACGGATATCAAAATTTATAATACCCATCGTATTGAACGATTGCGTAGTTGGAGTTTCAAGTATATGTAGTAAATGGATTTCACTATCTGATACTTTAGCAATCTGAAAAGCAACATCAAGCGCATAAGCGGCATACTTCGAAAAATCTGTGGGTACCAGAATATTCTTCATCTTCTAAAAATTTAGTTCAAAAAACATATACTGTTTTCATCATCCATATTTTGGCCTAAACCAAAAAAACTGACTTAAAATAAAGCTACTATAATTAAAGAATATTGTCGATGACTACTGTCAAACAGTACATTGACTTTCATCATGTGAGTTTTGACTATTCGCGCAAAACCATAATGGGTAGGTTGGAACGCAATACTATTTTCTTTGTAATACTTGTAATAAATACTTTTTGCAAAAGATTATGGTCACGCTTTAAAACAACTAGTAAATCTGTAGGTACTTCGTTGATATGCTTTATTATACCATCCGTAATACTATCACCCCATATGATGCTGTAGTGGTGCTTTATATTTTTAATATATTTTTCAATAAGTGAATCCTCGGCGATGTTTTCAGTTGATAATTCCCCATCTTCTTTGCTAATATTTAACACTTCAATTTCAGAATTGAAATATTCAAGCATTTCAAATAGAATTTTAAAACGACTAAATTTCTTTACTTCCTTAAGATCATATGCAAAAGTAACCTTGTTAGGTGGTGTATATTCACTGGAAGACGGCACTACAATTACCGGGCAATCCAATTTGTTGATAGTATCAAGTGTGGTGGAACCAAATAAACCTCCCCATTTCCCCTCTCCTGATGATCCCATTACTACCAAATCCACGTTAAGCAATTCTCCTGTTGAAGTGATGGCATCAGCGGCAAACCCAACTTCCGAATGAAATTCATATTCCAGCTCGTATTCATTCAGAAATTCCCTTTCAAGACGATCGAATTTTTCATTGGTAGAATGCGACCATTCTTCTTTAATCATCAGGGGAGTTTTATCCATAGACGGAACTGTTTGCAATAAACGGTATGCATGGAGAAAAATTAGTTTAGCATGTATTTCACAAGCAAGCCCCACGGCATACCTTACGGCGGTGTCAGAATTTTCAGAAAAATCTGTTGGAATAAGGATTACCTTTCGCCTCATAGTCCCATTTCGTTTATTTTAATGTGGGTTGAATCTATCAAATCAATTATGTTACACTATTGAGTTTTCCAGATAAACATCAAAATTCTGATAAAAGTAAATTTTTATAGAACCTATTATCCTGACATTTATCATCAATTCTTGTGAACTTTGTCAAAATGCTTATTTAATTTAGTTTAGCGCCAGCACTATCTATAATGACCCAAAATATCACGAACCCGTACGAAGCAATATTTCAATCCGCTGTTGAAGGTGTAATTGTTTCAGATCAAAAAGGGACGATCAAAATGGCAAATCCAGCTGCGGAAAAATTATTTGGATATAGTAGTAAGGAACTCAAAAGCCTAACTATCGAATCGTTGATACCACAGAAATCAAGAAAAAAACATATTTCCAACCGTAATAAATACACAAAAAGTCCGGAAGCCCGGAATATGGGAATTGGATTGGATCTTATTGCATTGCACAAAAACGGTGACATATTCCCTGTAGAAATCAGCCTTACTTTTACAACTATTGAGGATCAACCTGTCGTAATAGCTTTTATTATCGACATTACTCACAGGAAGGAGATTGAGGCCGAGCTAAAGTTAGAAAAAGAAACAATCAAAACGTATCTGGACATTGCAGGGGCAATATTTATGGTATTGGATCAAGATGGGAATATTAAATTGATTAATCAAAAAGGATGCAAGTTGCTATCTGACACAGAGGCAAATATTCTTGGGAAAAATTGGTTTGAAACTTTTTCTCCACCTGTTAGAAAAGATAAAATCCGTCAGATATTCAGTAGGATCGTATCAGGTGATAACCAGAAAAGGTCTTTTGAAGATTACGTAATAAACAGGAATGGAGAGCAAAAAGTTGTTGCATGGGACTTTGTAATAATCCAGGACAAAAGTGGCAAGCCGGCTACGATGCTTTGCTCAGGTGTGGATGTAACCGAGCGGAAAAAAGCGGAAAACGCTTTAAAACAAAGTGAGGAAAAACTTATTGTTTATGCCACCGAACTTGAAAAAAGAGTAAGCGATCGAACCAAACAATTGGCTGAAGCAATAAAAAGCCTTGAAGTAGCAAATATTGAATTACAGGAAGAGATTAAGGTACGGGAAAAGGCCGAATTAGATGCCACTAAAGCTTTTCAAAAAGAAAAGGAACTCAATGAACTTAAGTCAAGGTTCGTTTCCCTGGCTTCTCATGAATTTCGTACACCACTAAGCACAATTATGTCTTCGGTATCCCTTATTTCGAAATATGATACACCCCAAACGCTTGAGAAAAAAACAAAACATATAAATCGAATAAAAAACAATGTAAATAATCTAATTGGTCTTCTTAATGATTTTCTGAACATGGAAATGATGGAAGAAGGAAAATTGAGAACAGCTTGCAAATGGTTCAATATGGATGAATTTATGCAAGAAGTAAACGATGAAATGCAAGCGATCACTAAATCAGAACAGAAAATTAATTTAATAAACAAGGTACCTGCCGGCAACGTATTTCTTGATTACCAAATGTTGAAAAATATTTGTTTTAACCTGATTTCAAATGCAATCAAGTATTCAAATATTGACGGCATCATAGATGTTGTTTACAATAAACGGGGTGAAAACATCGAAATATCAATAGTAGATTATGGTATTGGCATTCCTCCACAAGAACAGACCCATCTATTCAAACGTTTTTTTCGGGCAAAAAATGCTTCAGGAATACAAGGATCAGGCCTCGGCCTATATATTGTTAGAAATTATGTGGAACAAATGAATGGTTCCGTTAATTTTACGAGTGAATACCAAGAAGGATCAACATTCAATATACAACTTCCTATAAAATATGACGAAGGTACTACTGATTGAAGACAACAATGAAGTAAGGGAAAATACGGCCGAAATTCTTGAATTGGCAAATTATGAGGTTGAAACCGCTGAAAATGGAAAGATTGGCGTTGAGAAAGCCCACAAATTTGCTCCCGACATAATTGTTTGTGATATTATGATGCCCGAACTCGACGGTTATGGTGTCTTGCATATATTAGGTAAAAACGCCGATACAGCTTCTATCCCATTTATATTTCTGACCGCTAAAGCAGAAAAAGCCGATATTCGCAAAGGCATGAACCTGGGAGCTGATGATTACCTTACAAAACCATTTGATGAGACGGAACTCCTGGATGCTATTGAGGTTCGGCTCAAAAAGGTACACCTGCTAAGGAAAGACCTGCCAAAAGATGCCGAGGGACTTGATAATTTCTTTGCTACCGTCAGGGAAATGAGCAACCTTACAAAACTTTCTGAAAATCGGAAACGCAGGGTTTATAAAAAGAAAAATAATATTTACCTGGAAGGCGACGTCCCGGTTGCAATATATTATGTTGGATCAGGTAAAGTAAAAACATACAAAACAAACCGGGAAGGAAAAGAGTACATTACCGGATTGCATGGACCTGGAGATTTTATAGGTTATATTGATCAGTTGAAGGGTGCTTCGTACTCCGAATCGGCAATGGCTATGGAAGATTCGGATGTGAGCATCATTCCTAAGCATGATTTTTTACTCCTCATTTACAATAATCGTGATGTAGCTTCAATATTTATTAAACTCCTTTCTGACAATATAACGGAAATGGAGGAGCAACTGCTACACCTAGCTTACAACAGTGTTCGCCAACGGGTAGCTGAAGCATTGCTTGTACTCCGGAAAAAAGCCGAAGAACAAAACGAAGATCCGGATGTCCTGTATATCTCCCGTGAAGATCTTGCCAATATGGTTGGTACGGCTCCAGAATCAGTAATCAGGACACTTTCAGACTTCAAGGAGGAGGGAATCATCGAGATAAAGTCAAGTAAAATACTTATTACTGAATCTAACAGTCTTGGCAGGGTTATGCAAGGGTATGTAAGATAGCAGTATAAAGTAATGAATTCTGTCGATGTGTGCCTTAGCCCCGAACTCATTGGGCTATATGATCTAAAAGATAAAATTGTTGTAGTTGTTGATATTTTGCGCGCAACATCCTGTATTACTACAGGAATTTCCCATGGCGTTAAAAGTATTACACCTTTTGAATCACTGGAAGAATGTAAGAAGATGAAAGAAATTGGCTACTACATAGCTGGTGAAAGGGGCGGCAAAAAAGTAGAGGGGTTTGATATTGGAAACAGCCCTTTCAGTTATATGGAAGAGCATTTGAAGGACGAAAAAATTGCTATAACCACCACCAATGGTACTGTTGCAATTGAAAAATCCAAAGACGCTTCTGTAATTGTAATCGGTTCATTTCTAAACATTTCTTCAATCGCATCTTTTCTAATCAGTCAAAAAAAAGATGTTCTAATTTTTTGTGCCGGATGGAAAGGACTGGTAAACCTTGAGGATACGTTGTTTGCAGGTGCACTGGCAAAAATGTTAGAATTCGACTTTTCTTTTACAGATGATACGGTGATTGTGGCAAAATCATCCTACGAGAATTTAGAAAATAATATACTTGACGCTGTTCAAAATTCGTCACACGCCAGGAGGCTTCAGAAATTTAATGTGACAAGGGATATTGAATTCTGCCTTATTCATGACAAATACAACGTCGTACCCATAATTAGTGGAAATGAAATTGTTGCATATTAATTATTATGTTAATAAACCTGGCCTGACCCTCATTAATCACCACAGTAATTCGCAAAATTGTTTTTGATATTCAGTACATGTCGTGAATTGTCGTCAGGGGAATCCCTTATCTCGTTTTCCCAATGCTTACAGGGCGGCTCGACAGTAGTTTCAAAAATAAATGTAGCGATGTTTTTAAAATCCTTCTCGGGTAGAGGAAATGCAGGCATCAAATTCAGTGTCGCTACAGCTTCTCTCATCAAGGCTTTTCATTTGCGGGGTGAAGGGCAAATTCTACGATGGCATTGGTAAACTCCTCTTTGCTACCGTATGTTCTTTTATACCTTCTTTGCACTCCATACATAGGTGCTGCATGTGGTGGATCCACCTCAGGGTTATGACAATGACAAGCAAGGTAACTGGCAAATAACTTTTCGCCTTCAATGGCTGGCTGTGAATAATTTATACTTTCAACTTCGGAAATTGAATTTTCAGAATCATTGGACTCTCGGTCGCATCCGATAATATGTAAATTGTGAATATAGAAGAATTTATTTCATTCGAACCAGCTGTTTAATTTGAGTTCAAATGTAAAAGGCAGGTTATAAATTATCTGTAATCTTACTCACACAGTAAGACATTAACCCAACTTTGGATTGTTCTTATGACGAACGTGATCCCGTGTTGTTTTTTTTTCAAAATTTTTCTCAAGAGCAGTTTCAAGGTTAATCCCGGTTTGATTGGCAATGCATATCAATACCCATAATACGTCTGCCAGTTCATCTTCAAGTCCACCTTTTTCCTCACCGATCTTGTAAGACTGATCACCAAACTGTCGCGACATATGTCGTGCCAATTCTCCAGCTTCTTCAGTAAGGATTGCCATATTGGTCAGTTCACTGAAATACCGAACACCATGTGCTTTGATCCATTCATCTACTCTTTTCTGTGCTTCCTTTATCTCCATATATTACTTCTTATTTTTCGTATCAATGATTATGGTTACCGGTCCATCATTGATCAACTGAACCTGCATATTGGTACCAAATTCACCAGCTTCAACTTTCCCGTTATATTCTTTTTTCATCTGCGAAAGAAATTGCTCGTAAATGGGAATAGCAATTTCAGGTTTAGCAGCATTGATGTATGAAGGGCGGTTTCCCTTTTTTACACTTGCATGCAATGTAAATTGACTTACAACCAATAATTCAGCATTGACATCCCTGCAATTGACATTCATAACCCCATTCGCATCGTCAAATATTCGCAGGTTCACAATTTTTCGGCACAACCAGTCGATGTCCTCTTGATTGTCTGCATCTTCGATTCCAAGTAAAATGAGGAGTCCCTTACCAATGGATGCAATTTTAATTTCATCAACTGTTACCGATGCATTTTGGGTCCTTTGTACTACCGCTATCATTTTGGACTATTTAGCACATTAAGGCAATTAAATTCTTGTAGTGTAGGTTTATCTATTTGCCGGGATTATTTTCCTCCCAATACATAAATGTATTGATGTCATCTTGCAAGTGATTGAATGCCCAGAGAATCAATGAAAAATCATCGATATAGCCTGTTACGGGTACAAAATCAGGAATTAAATCGAGCGGCATGAAAAAATAGATAAGCACCGCGGTAATAACGATTATGGATTTCCAGGGTACATTTTTATTGCTTCCTGTAACATACGATTTTAACATCCGCGACAATACTTTCAGTTTACTCCCAACTCCTTTAAACTCCAGGTCGTTTCTTGCAATTTTCCGACCTACTAATGCCAATAAATCCACAACCCTGTCTTTGTCTTTCAGAAGAGTTTTGGCCTTTTTTATTGCTATATTAAAATACCGGTTATTCATTGATGAGTATTAAAACGATTGGCGAATCTCATCCTTTATTTCGTGCAAGGCCAGGGTTATAGGATCCACTTCTTTATCAATAATTTCCTGAAAAAGTTGTTTTGCAAAATCCAGGCTTGTACTATCCGTTTTCATTTTTTCCGCGGCAGAGTTGATCGAGATAATCAGATCCTCTTTAGCATTTTTCACAAGTTCCCAGGATTCCTCACTCATATACACCTGCTGCGAAACATTGTGATTGTATTCGTCCCTGATTTCCTTTAGCATCATCTGTTGAAACTCCGTCGCCGGCATTTTTACCTGGTTGAGCCGCGCCACAAGGTTATTAGGTGAAATTCGCTCAAGAAAAAGAACTACCCTTTCATAAGCCTGCAAACGAATGGGTAATACAATTTCAACATTCCTTCCGCGAACTTCAAGTGTAGTTTTTTCAATTTCCTTTTGTAGAAATGCCCGTACTGTTAAGTACATTGCATACAACACAAGTGCGGCTGGAACAAGGATTTTAATAAATTCAGTTAATACTTCCATATGATTCTTTCATCCTTAATTATGGCATCAAATGTAAATTAAATAAATTTGAAGTGAGATTATGAACACGAAATAATAAATATTGATGGAGAATTCGTTTATTCCAATACCGATATCAGATAAAGCGATTGAAGAAGTTCGTATAATCATGAACTCTAAAGAGGTCCCGGATGATTATGGATTGAGAATAGGTGTGAGGGGTACAGGATGTGGAAGCAGTAGTCCAATGCTTGGATTTGACAAAAAAAAAGAAACTGACCTGGAATTCCTGAAAAATGAAATACCGGTCTATATCGAAAAAAAGGATGTAATGTTTCTTGTAGGTTATGAACTGGATTTTGTTGAAAGAGAAGATTCCAGTGGGTTTGCATTTAAGAAACAGAAACAATAAAGAACTATAATTAATACTGTATTGGTAATTATTTGAATTGAATATTTTACAACAATATAGCTATAATTAAACATATTCAATATTTTAGCATCATCGGGCGTAATTAATGCGGGTTTCAAACAAATCAAAAATGATTTAAAAAGTTAATTATGATTGGTACAGAAACCCTGGTGTTAAGCACCAAAAATGTAATTCTTAGAAATTTTAGAAAAAGTGACCTACAGGCACTGCACCAAATTATTTCAAACCAGGATGTAATGCAGTATATCGGCGGAGTCAAAAACAGTACTGACTCCAGGCTATTCCTTGATGAAATTCTTGATGGCTATCAAAACGGTTTTGGTTTGAAAGCAGTGATTTATATACCAACCATGGAATTGGCCGGTTATGTGGGGTTGTCAATCCATAATACGAATAACCCTGAAATTAAAATTGTCATTCATAATAAGTTCCAACGAAAAGGGCTTGCTAAAGATACGCTGAAGCTATGTTCATCTTTTGCCTGGGACACACTAAAATTCAAAAGCTTAGATACCTACATTAAATCGGATAACAAACCTGCTAAAAAAGCACTCCGAAAGTTAAATTTTAAATTTAAAAAAATTGTATATCACAAAGGAAAGTCACAGGAGATGTACACTTATTCTATTTCATCTAAATATTGATCTTATCTTTTTCTAATTGCATTATCAATTCCATATTTCCCCGAACCGGTAAATAAGTAAAGCAGGAAGATAATCAAATATAGCAGCGCCTTTTCTTTCGTTCCGAAAGGATCATCTGCATGTCTTACAAATGCTGCAACAAACATTGTAAATGAGAGAAAAAATGCAGCAGGCCTCGTAAACAATCCTAGTACCAATAGAATCCCTCCTCCAAACTCTGCCATTGCTGCTGCCCATGCAAAAAATGATGGTAATGGAAACCCCAGATTTGACGTACCGTTTACAAATCCTTCGGAAACAGGTATTTTTTTTATTCCGTGACCTAAAGCAATCGATAATCCTGCAAATACACGAAGAAAAAACAATCCGGCATTTACTGAAATTGATTTAATTGTAGAACCTGAAATGAAATATTTTAACATTTTTTTTAAATTATTGGGATATTTAACGAAATTATTATAAATTTTATGTTCAAATTATAATTGCCATGCCACAATCCAGAATTATTACACTAATAACATTTTTCGACCCTATCAAAGCACATATTTTAAAGACCCGCCTGGAATCGGAAAATATACCGTGTTTTATTTCTGATGGAAATATCTTTCCTACACATTCATTTTTCACAAATGAAGGTGGCATAAAAGTAAAGGTAAATGCCAAAGACCTACTTAAAGCCCAGGGATTAATTCAGGAAATTAAAACATGAAAGGTTTTAATTCATTTAAAATATTACAACTTGTTTTTCTCCTTTCATTACCAATATCAATATATGGACAAGATTCATTCACTTCAGATATCTTTAAAACCGACATTGGAGAAGTAAGATTGACATTAATTGGTCATGGATCATTGATGTTTGAAATGAAAGATTACGTAATCCACGTAGATCCATCGCGGACGACAACTGATTATAAGTTGCTACCGAAAGCCAACTTAATCCTTATTACGCACCAACATCCAGACCATTGTGATCCATTTGCAATAGAGGATGTTGCACTGGAAAATGTAAAAATAATAACGACGAAATCTGCTCGTAATATCATTAACAAAGGTGAAATCTTGTACAACTATCAATCCATTACTGTCAATGGTATCCAAATCGATGCGGTTCCTGCATACAATATGGATAATGGTGTCCGTCATGATGTGTATCATCCCAAAGGAGAAGGAAACGGATATGTATTAACAATCGGGTCGAAGAGGTTTTATGTTGCAGGTGATACCGATAATATACCCGAAATGAATAATCTTCAAAACATTGACGTTGCTTTTATGCCAATGAATCTTCCCAATACAATGACACCTGAAATGGTTGCAGATGGTATATCAAAATTCCATCCTAAAATATTGTACCCCTATCACCATCGGGGGACCAACGTGAATAAGTTGTTTCAGATATTAAATACCAATCTTACAGAAGTCAGGATTCGAAAAATATATTAATTTATAGAATTAACCATCTAAGTTTTACTAAGAAACTAAGTTTTTCTAAT
>CAZONK010000063.1:0-15163 GCA_964581095.1 uncultured Roseivirgaceae bacterium | reverse complement strand
GAAATCGGATATGGTATGTGGGGGATGGCAGGGTGGACCGGTTCTGATGATGAGGAATCCATGAACTCTATGCAGCGGGCTGTGGACCTTGGTTGCAATTTTTTTGATACGGCATGGGGATACGGTGAGGGTAAAAGTGAGAGTTTGCTTGGCAATCTTATTCGGGCCAACCCGGGGAAAAAACTTTTCACAGCTACCAAAATGCCTCCCAAAAACCTTGAATGGCCAAGCCGGCGGGAATTTAGTGGAGAAGATTGCTTTCCACCGGATCATATTGAAATGTACGTGGAGAAAAGCCTGAAAAACGCCGGACTTGATTCCTTCGACATCATGCAATTTCATACCTGGGAAGATTCATGGCTTGAGGATGATCGAATGATGAATAAAATGCTTGACCTCAAATCACAGGGATTATTTCACTCTATTGGAATCAGCATGAACAGATGGGAGCCATGGAACGGAGTAAAGGCGGTTAAAAGTGGAACTATAGACGTAGTACAGGTTATCTACAATATTTTTGATCAAAATCCCAAAGATGAATTATTACCAGCCTGTAGAGAAAATAATGTGGGGGTTATTGCACGGGTACCCTTTGATGAAGGTTCCTTGACGGGACTTCTTACCAAGAATTCATCCTGGCCGGAAGGTGATTGGAGAAATACCTATTTCGTTCCCGAGAATCTGAATTCCAGTGTGGAACATGCCGACGCCCTGAAACCATTGGTCCCGGGGAACATGACCATGCCTGAAATGGCGCTTCGTTTTATTCTTGGTGAACCAATTATCAGTACAATCATTCCGGGAATGAGAAAACTTCAGCACGTTGAATCAAATATTGCAACCAGCGATTCGGGAGCCCTTGATTCCGTACTATTGGCTGAGCTGGAAAAACACCGGTGGGACAGGGAACCAACGGAGTGGTCGCAATAAACAGGGAGGTAAAATGCTAAAATCAATTGTATAATTAGCCTGCGGGATTCCATCAGTACGTGTACATTTTAATAATAAAATTCCTCAATATGGCCATTCTTCAGTTTTGAAATAAATTGTTCCAGGTACATGCCTTTTCGAACAGTGAAACCAAAAAACTTTGTGAACGAATTATATTTATTATCTTTGCCAACGAATTAGAAAATAAAAAAATGAATTTTAAACAATTACATCATCATTTCCATACTGGCTCTCAGGCGAGAAGGAATTGAACTATGTAATCTGAAGTATATTTCAAAACCCGTCTGAGTAAATCAGATGGGTTTTTTTATTTCCATCCCCCAAAGATTTACTCAGCATTCGATAAACTAAAAATGAGTAAACTAAAAATTGCCATCCAAAAAAGTGGCAGACTTAATCAGAATTCAATTCAACTGTTAAAAGATTGCGGAATTGGCATCGACAATGGCTATGATCAATTAAAAGTGTCGGTACCAAATTTTCCCCTGGAAATACTTTATCTGAAAAATTCAGATATACCTCAATATCTTGAAGATGGTGTTGTAGATATTGCCATCCTTGGTGAGAATTTGATTATTGAAACACAAAAGAAGGTAGAAATTGTACTGCAACTTGGATTTTCGAAATGCAGGGTGTCCCTGGCCGTTCCAAAAGAAATTGAAGATGATTCATTATCATATTTTCAAGGCAAGAAAATTGCTACCTCCTACCCCAACACATTAAATTCCTTCCTGTTAGAAAATGAAATCAATGCCGAAATCCACGTTATATCGGGTTCCGTTGAAATTGCACCTAACATCGGACTTGCCGATGGTATATGTGATATTGTAAGTTCAGGTAGTACACTCTTTAGAAATGGCCTGAAAGAAACCAAGGTGATCCTAAAGTCAGAGGCTGTCCTTGCCAAATCCTTAATACTTGGTGAAAAAAAGGAGCAAATCTTAAGTAAACTCTTATTCAGGATGCAGGCTGTACTGCGTGCAAAAAATACAAAATACGTCCTGATGAATGTTCCCAATTCGAAAATCAGTGAAGTAAGCACTATCCTCCCGGTATTAAAAAGTCCTACCGTACTGCCTTTAGCCCAAAAAGGGTGGAGTTCCCTGCATTCCGTAATTGACGAAGATAAATTCTGGGATGTAATCGATGAACTGAAAAATGCCGGAGCAGAAGGGATATTGGTTGTTCCTATCGACAAAATTGTACTATAATGAAGATTTATAAATACCCTGAACCTGGGGATTGGATGGAATTAGTATCTCGTCCTGTAATAGAAAAGAAAACCCTGGATAAGCTTATCAGCAATATTCTCTATGAAGTAAAGACCAACAAGGACCAGGCTTTATTTTCATACACCTATACGTTTGACTCAGTAGAGGTAGAACAACTAGCAGTTAGTAAGTCAGAAATAACTGCAGCCCGGAATTTGGTTTCAGATGAGTTAAAGGATGCCATCAAAATTGCAAAAAACAACATATCAAAATTTCATGAGGCACAAAAAGAAAAAGCGCAAATAATTGAAACATCACCAGGTGTGAGATGTTGGCGAAAAAGTGTAGGTATTGAAAAAGTAGGGCTATACATTCCTGGCGGTTCCGCGCCTCTTTTCAGCACAATGTTAATGCTGGGTATCCCGGCAAAACTTGCCGGGTGCAAGGAAATAATTTTATGTACACCACCAGATCAGGAAGGCAAAATAAACCCTGCAATATTGTATGCGGCAGGTCTGGTCGGGGTCACAAATATTTTTAAAGTTGGAGGAGCCCAGGCTATTGCAGCAATGGCATACGGAACAGAGACGGTGCCACAGGTATATAAAATATTCGGCCCGGGAAATCAATATGTTACCAAAGCAAAGGAACTGGTGCAGCAGGAAGGTGTGGCTATTGATATGCCCGCAGGACCCAGCGAATTATTAATTATCGCAGATAAAACGGGAAAACCTGAATTTATTGCTGCCGATTTACTCTCTCAAGCCGAACACGGAGTTGATAGTCAGGTCATTCTATTATCTGACAGTGAGTCAGTTATTAATGATTCCATTGTTGAAGTAGAAAAACAATTGAATCAAATCCCCCGAAAGGATATTGCCACAATGGCATTACGCAATGGCCGGGCTATTTTATTCAACAGCATGACGGATTGTCTTGAATTCAGCAATTTCTATGCCCCCGAACATCTGATCGTGGCATCAGAAAACGCTTCCGATTTCATCGATGAGGTAACCAATGCCGGTTCGGTATTTGTAGGAAACTATAGTTGTGAAAGTGCCGGAGACTATGCAAGTGGTACGAATCACACCTTACCAACCAATGGATATGCTAAAAGCTACAGTGGAGTATCCCTGGATAGTTTCGTGAAAAAAATCACTTTTCAAAAACTGACAAAAGAAGGTATTAACAACATCGGGAAGGTTGTTGAATTAATGGCTGAAGCGGAGGAGTTATTTGCACATAAAAATGCAGTGTCAATACGATTAAAAGATATAGAAAATGTTTAATGTAAACAATATCACCAGGAAAAATGTCCGTGACATGAAACCCTATCGTTCAGCGCGGGATGAATTTCAGCACAATGCGGACGTCTGGTTAGACGCCAACGAAAACCCTTATGAAACGGGCCTGAATCGTTATCCTGATCCACAACAAAAAAAATTGAAGGCAGAAATCGCAACTTTAAAAGGACTGGATCCTGAGCAAATATTTATTGGAAATGGAAGCGATGAAGCGATTGATTTACTGTTCCGTGCATTCTGTGAACCTGACCAGGACAAAGCCTTTATCTTCCCGCCTACTTACGGCATGTATGAAGTAGTGGCAGCAATAAACAATGTGGACGTAGTTAAAATCCCGCTGCAGGATGGATTTCAAATTCCACCTTTAAGCGAATTTAAAGGACAACTTAAATCCAAAGGCCTCCTGTTTATTTGTTCACCAAATAATCCTACAGGAAGCGTGGTCTCAATAAACAAAATCCAGCAAATCGCACAAAAGTACAGTGGGCTGGTGGTTGTTGATGAAGCATATATCGATTTTTCTGAAAAAAGCAGTACGATTACAATGCTGGACAATTTACCTAACCTGGTTGTACTCCAAACATTAAGTAAAGCATGGGGAATGGCCGGAATAAGAATCGGAATGGCATTTGCAAACAGAGATATTATAGATGTGCTCTACAAAATAAAACTACCTTACAACGTAAACACTTTAAGTCAGGTAAAAGCGCTTGAAATATTAAAATCAGAGGCAAGAGTCCAAGAACAGGTAGAAATAATCAAACAGGAGCGTATAAAATTAACCCATCGACTGAGCTCTTTGGATATTGTAATTAAGTGTTACCCTTCCGAGGCAAACTTCATCCTGGTGGAGTTTGCAAATCCATCCAAAGTGTATCATTATTTAGCATGCAATGGGATAATAGTGAGAAACAGGACCAACGAGGTAAAAAATTGCCTGCGTATTACGGTGGGAACTCCAAAAGAAAATATTCAATTGCTGAACGCATTAGAAAAAATGTAATATGAAAAAGAAAGTGCTTTTTATAGACAGAGATGGAACATTAACGATAGAACCTCCTGTTGATTATCAATTGGACAGCCTGGAAAAATTAGAATTTTATCCCGGGGTTTTCCAGGGATTATCGAAAATAGTTCGGGAGTTGGATTTCGAGTTGGTCATGGTAACCAATCAGGATGGGTTAGGAACTGATTCTTTTCCTGAAAAAACGTTTTGGCCTGCTCAAAATAAAATTATTCAGGCATTTGAAAATGAAGGTATTGTTTTCAGTGAAATATTGGTAGACAAAAGCTTTCCGGAGGAAAATTCTCCAACAAGAAAACCCCGAATCGGGCTACTTCAAAAATATATGCACGGTAATTGCGATTTAGAAAATTCTTATGTAATCGGGGATAGATCTACAGATATAGAGTTAGCTCAAAATCTCCAATGTAAAGGAATATTTATAAGCGAAGATCAAAATGAGTACGCTTCCTTAACTACGAAAAGCTGGGATGACATTTATAGTTATTTAAAATCAAAACCAAGAAAAGCCATTGTTTCCCGTAAAACTCAAGAAACAAATATCAATATAGAATTAAACCTGGATGGCGCTGGGCAAAGTTCAATTTCCACAGGTTTGGGTTTCTTTGACCACATGCTGGAGCAAATAGCCAAACATGGCAATATTGACTTGTTCATGACGGTTGATGGTGATTTGGAAATTGATGAACACCACACCATTGAAGATGTCGCTATTACACTTGGAGAAGCATTTATTGAAGCTTTAGGAAGTAAGAAAGGAATAGAGCGATATGGTTTTTTACTACCAATGGACGACTGTTTAACCCAAGTGGCCATTGATTTTGGGGGAAGGCCATGGTTAGTCTGGGATGCTCAATTCAACAGGGAAATGATAGGAGAAATGCCAACGGAAATGTTTATGCACTTTTTTAAATCGTTTAGCGATGCCGCAAAATGTAACCTTAATATTAAAGCCGAAGGGAAGAACGAGCATCACAAAATTGAATCTGTTTTTAAGGCATTTGCAAAAGCCATAAAAATGGCAATAACCAAAACTAATAATTACTCAATCCCCAGTACAAAAGGAAGTTTATGATTGCTATAATAAAATACAATGCAGGAAATATTAGTTCTGTACAAAATGCACTGACTCGATTAGGACACAAAAGTATAATTACAGATGATGAAATAGAAATAATGAATGCTGATAAAGTTATTTTTCCCGGGGTAGGTGAGGCAAATAATGCCATGAAGTATTTAACAGAAAAAGGACTGGATAAAGTTATTCTCAGCATAAAAAAACCAATTCTAGGGATCTGTTTGGGGCTCCAGCTAATGTGTAACCATAGTGAAGAAGGAAACACGAAATGCCTTGGCATCTTTGATACCGTAGTCAAAAAATTTCCTTCAACAGGTAAAGTCCCGCATATGGGATGGAATAGTTTTTTAAATATTAAGGGGAGTATTTTAGAAGGTACTCGCCTTAGTGATGATGTATATTATGTACATAGTTATTATGCTGAAATAAATGAGCAAACAGTAGCTACCTGTAGCTATATCCTGCCGTTTAGTGCAGCAATGCAAAAAAATAATTTTATTGCTACTCAATTTCACCCGGAGAAATCAGCTGATATTGGAGAGCAAATCCTTAAAAACTTCTTAGCGCTATGAGAATAATTCCTGCAATAGATATAATAGATGGTAAATGCGTAAGACTGACAAAAGGGGATTATAATACAAAAAAAATATATAATGAAAATCCATTGGAGGTTGCCAAAGAGTTTGAAGCTAATGGAATTCAATATTTGCATTTAGTAGATTTAGACGGTGCCAGATCAAATCATATTGTTAATTATGAAATACTGAATCAAATCACTTCTAAAAGTAGTCTAATAGTAGATTTTGGCGGTGGATTAAAGTCTCATGATGATCTAAGAATAGCTTTTGAGTGCGGCGCCACCCAAATTACAGGAGGTAGCATTGCCATTAATAATCCCGAACAATTTTTAACCTGGTTATCCAAATTCGGAAGGTCTAAAATTATTTTGGGAGCAGATTGTAAAGATCGAAAAATAGCTACGAACGGATGGCAGGAAAGTTCAGTTTTAGATGTTGTCGATTTTATCAAAGACTATGGGCAAAAAGGTGTCGCTAATGTAATTTGTACAGACATCAGTAAAGATGGAATGCTCCAGGGCCCATCAAATGAACTATATGCTGAAATATTAGCAGCCACATCAATTAATCTAATTGCCAGTGGAGGTGTTTCTTCCATCAAAGACCTGGAGCAGCTGAAAGAAATCGGCTGTGAAGGGGCTATTCTTGGTAAAGCCATTTATGAAGGAAATATCACTTTAAAAGAATTACAGCAATTATGTTAAAAAAGAGAATTATTCCCTGTCTGGACATTAGGGAAGGACGTACGGTAAAAGGTATCAATTTTATTGATATAACAGATGCCGGTGACCCGGTGGAGCTGGCAAAAAGATACGTTAACGAAGGCGCCGATGAATTAGTGTTTTTAGATATTACTGCAACCATAGAAAACAGGAAAACCCTTATAGACCTGGTTCAAAAAATTGCTTTAAAAATCAACATTCCTTTTACGGTCGGTGGAGGAATTAACTCCCTGGAAGATGTTTCAAAAATTATACAAGCCGGGGCAGACAAAATAAGTGTGAATTCTTCTGCCGTTCAAAACCCTGAATTGATAACGCAAATTGCCGAACAATTTGGTAGTCAATGTGTGGTAATAGCTATCGACACCAAATATGAAGACGATGAGTGGAATGTCTTTGTACACGGCGGAAGAACGCAAACGCAACTGAAGGCAACAGAATGGGCAAAAAAAGTTGAAGCTTTGGGGGCCGGGGAAATTCTTTTAACCTCTATGAATAACGATGGTACAAAAAAAGGATTTGCATTGGATATCACCCAGGAGATTAGTAAATCCATAAATATCCCTGTCGTTGCTTCCGGAGGCGCTGGTACTGAAAAGCATTTTTCATCACTATTTAAAGAGACGGAAGCAAGCGCAGGATTGGCGGCAAGTATCTTTCATTATGGAGAGATCCCGATACCTGCATTAAAACATTATTTACAAAATGAAAAAATACCCGTACGATGCTGATAGATTTTACAAAAGGTAACGGTTTGGTACCTGTTATCATTCAGAACAACAAAACACTGCAGGTCCTTATGTTAGGCTACATGAACGAAGAGGCATTTGAAAAAACAAAAAAGGAAGGCAAAGTAACTTTTTACAGCCGCAGCAAAAACAGGTTGTGGACCAAAGGTGAATCTTCGAAAAACTATCTGTTTGTAGAAGATATACAGATCGATTGTGATGATGATACCATTTTGATAAAAGCAAATCCAGCAGGGCCGGCTTGTCATACCGGTTCAACATCGTGTTTTAAAGAAGAAACTGCAAAAGGCTTTGTTTATGAATTGGAACAAATCATAGCACAACGTATAGATGATAATTCTGAAAGTTCATATACCAACGAACTCTATAAAAGGGGGATCAATAAAGTAGCGCAAAAAGTAGGCGAAGAAGCCGTGGAGTTGGTTATTGAAGCACTGGATAACAATGCTGATTACTTTAAAAATGAAGCAGCAGATCTTTTATACCACTACTTAATTTTGTTAAAAGCAAAAGGTTTTCAATTGGAGGATGTTGAAGAGGTCTTAAAAGGGCGATCGGGAAGCCAGGGGGGAAATTAGATTTCATTGCAATTATTCTTATTCCAATCCAGTAATTTATTTTTAACGGCCTGATTTTCAGGAGAAGTCAAAATAATATTTTTAAAACAGAGCTCATTGAATTTGACCTTTAAGCTCATATACATCTACGTTTGAGCCACATATTAAAGTCATGTGAGCTTAAATATAATAAAATAAAGCTCATTTTATGTATTTTATAGCTCATAAATCAATACATTTGAGCTGCAATAAGTTGTAATTTGAGCTGTAAAATATAAAATTGGATCAAAAATGACGCCTGATAAGAAATATTTAATCCTCGAATTTGTAAAAGAACATCCATCATTTTCATCAAAAGATATTCATAATGGACTGGAACTGGAAATTGGGTACGCTACAGTAAAAAGAATACTAACAAAACTTATCTCTGATAACCTGATAGTACCTGAAGGGAAAGGCAGGGCAAGAAAATATTTAGTAAGCCCTTCGTATGAATTATTTTATCCTATTGATGCTAATCTGTATTTCGAAAAAGAAATTGATGACCGGGATATTAAGGATAGTTTCAATTTGACATTGACAACAGAGATCTTGAGCAGGGTAAACATATTCTCAGAAGACGAATTACAATATTTGACTAATCTTCAAAATAAGTTCAAAGCAAACGTTTCCGAGCTAACGGAATCTGAATATACAAAAGAGCTGGAGCGTTTGGCCATTGACTTAAGTTGGAAGTCATCACAGATAGAAGGAAATACTTATTCCCTTTTAGAAACTGAACGATTGCTCAAAGAAAAAGAAACGGCTGAGGGAAAAACGAAAGATGATGCAATAATGCTACTCAATCATAAAGATGCAATTGATTTCATCGTTGAAACTCCAGACTATATGGCTCCCTTGACAATATCAGGAATTGAAGATATTCACAGTTTGTTGGTCAAAGATCTGGGTGTTGACCGAAATATCAGGAAAAGAAAAGTTGGTATTTCCGGGACTAATTACAAACCATTGGATAACGAATATCAAATCAAAGAAGCATTGAGTGATATGTGTGAATTAGTAAATAATCGAGAATCTGTTTTTGAAAAGGCGGTGCTTGCGTTGGTATTAATTTCATACATTCAACCATTCGGTGATGGAAACAAAAGAACAGCGCGGATAATAAGCAATGCCATATTGATTAGCAACGAATACAGTCCGGTTTCATTCAGAACAATAGATTCTGTTGAATATAAAAAGGCCATGTTGATATTTTATGAGCAAAACAATATTACTGTAATGAAAGAGATTTTTATGGATCAATTTGAATTTGCAGTTAATACCTACTTCTAATATTATTAATTAACGTGAGTTCGACTTAAGAATTCTTTCTACTCCAATCCCAGTAATTTATTTGTCGCAGCAGGATTTTCAGGAGAGATCTCAAGACATCTTCTAAACTCTGTTATTGCTTCTTTTTTATCACCCCGCTCTTCGTAGGTGCTTCCCAAAGCAAAGTGGGCCCCGAAGGAATCAGGGTAATCTTTTGCCCTTAGTTTCATGACCGCAAACGCGTCATTCAGTCTGCCGTCATTTTTGAGTAAACCCGAAAGGGCAGTTAACTGCCTCTCATGCATAGTATAATGAACGGTGTCATTTTTCAGATGATCGTAGTATCCCATCGCTGCTGCACTTCCCAGCTGCCGGTATTTCTCAAATAAAGAATCAGCAATCCATAACATCAGATCATTTACTTCCAAAAGTTCAATATCGAAGGACAAATAGGCATTAGCAGGCACATCCCCGAATCCATTCGGTCCGTAACCCAATTCAGGAGGGATAATCACTTTCATCCGGTCTCCCTGGACCATCAGGCCTATGGTTTCATCAAAACCCGGGATCAGTTTGGTTTGAGCATAAATAAAAATAAAGGGCTTTTCATCTTCCCTTGTGCTCCAGATTACCGTACTGTCGCCGATCTTTAATATACAATGTGCCTTTACCTCGTTGCCGGCTACAGGTGCAGGCCCTTCACCTTTATTGAGAAATTTGTATTCAAGACCCGAGGCAGTGGTTTCTGCATTCTCAAGAAATTGAATTTCCTGGTTAGAACAGGATATCAAAAACCAGGCAATCATCAGTCCGGGGAAAAAACTAGTTACTATTGTTCGCTTCATCTTTTAAAATTTTGTTCCAATCTAATCTTCAGTATGCTGTTTTGTCATGATTTTTGCCTCCCGATGGCTATCGGGATACGCAAAAATACCAGCCAAAACTTATTGCAATTGTTTCTTGTCCACGAGCTGAAGCACGTGGCTATTAACTTCATTCGGTGATTTAACTTTAATCGCTCGTTGTGTTTTAAATCAGTCATGGACAGAATACAAAAATCAAAAATCGCTAATCAATATTCAATATTCAAATACAATAATTTACCATGTAAAGGCATGGGATTTCAACCACCCCAATAAATAGTAGTTAAAAAGGTAGCCTTGAAAGGTCAACATTTCCCCCACTCAGGATAATGCCAATCGACTTGTTTTTAAATTCTTCCCTTCGCTTAAGCACTGCTGCAAAAGGAACCGCCCCACTTGGTTCTACCACAATTTTCATACGTTCCCACAGTAACTTCATAGCAGCAACGATTTCATCATCCGAAACACAAATGATTTCTTTTACCTCATCCCGGATGATCGGGAAGTTCTTTTCCCCCAGCGAAGTGAGCAACCCATCCGCTATGGTATCAGGATGCTCAGAGGGTACAATCTCTCCTGTTTTCAACGACCGGTACGCATCATCAGCTCCGGAAGGTTCTCCTGCCATTACTTCTATTTCTTCACCAAAATACTTCGCCGATAAAGCCGATCCGGCCAACAATCCTCCCCCGCCCACGGGTGTAATAAGCACTTCCAGGTTTTTAACTTCCTCTATCAGTTCCTTTGCAGCAGTCCCTTGTCCTGCAATGATCCGGTAATCATTATATGGATGGATAAAAGTAGCACCGGTCTTTTCAATTACTCCTTCTGTTGTTGATTCCCTTGCTTCCAGGGTTGGTGTACAAAAAATAATTTCTGCACCATACCCTTTTACAGCATTGATTTTTACGATGGGTGCATTTTCAGGCATCACAATAAATGCGGGTATATCCTTCATTTTGGCTGCCAGCGCCAGCGCCTGTGCATGATTGCCGCTGCTGTGGGTGACCACTCCTTTTTCAAGTTCTTCTTGAGAAAGGGAAAATACAGCATTACAAGCGCCACGGAATTTAAAAGCCCCTACTTTTTGAAAGTTTTCACATTTAAAATACAAGGAGGACCCCGCTCCAACCATTTCATCAAGCTGTCGTGAAGTGAATACCGGTGTTCGATGAATAAATGGAGAAATTCGTTTGTGGGCTTGCTCTATTATACTTTTATCCGGAACCATCAAATCCATTTTATATTCAAGAAGGCCAATTTAAATATTGCCCCAGTTGGCAAAAATAATCACGATTGAATTATTCCAATTTAATATCAATACATTTCGGAAATTATTTTTTTACAAAACGATGGGTATACTCCTTCCCATCGGCCAGGATTACCGTGAGTATGTAAGTTCCTTTGTTTAATCCCCAAACATCCACTTTGTAGTTATTTTTAATTTTGTTAGGGTGCCTGTCACTTAAAAGCCTTCCGCTCATATCATGTACCTGTATTGAATAAACGGAAATGGGTTTTTCAAATGCGATATTCAGTTCCCTATCTGCCGGGTTAGGATACACCGAAACATCTGCAACAATAGAGTTTTCAATCCCTGTGACAATATCTGACTGTATAATTATATTGTCAATAGCCCAACCCCAGGCGGTAACAAATGAATCTGAATACAACCTGAACCTGATGAAGATTGTTTCTCCGGGACTAAATGTTTCTTTAAGATTGATTTTATGTTTTACAAAGATCGATTCTTTAGCAAAACCTCCTCCATTGTAAGCTTGCAGCCATTTTTCATTTGCACGGCTATCATACCCGGGTTCCAATGGAATCCAGTTGGCTCCATCCTTTGTACCCTCTACAACAACATAGTCAAAAAAGTCCGGGTCATTAAAATCAGAAACATTACCGGTTTCCAGGATTGCAATATCAGAGTACTCCAAAATGGAATTTTCAGCGGCAATAATGATTGGAATTTTCAGCTGGTAAACCAACTCCGTTGCTTGTGGATAAGGGTGTGGACTATGGAATGCGAAATCAGAAAAATTTTCCGCCATCATAGCTTTGAAATCGGATCCAAGGAAATCGTTTGCAGCTGCCTCATCCCTGACAAGGTTCACGTAACTAATTTGTGGAGATGTAACAAAAACATCTACCGATTTTTGACCTGACTTATACTCAACGCCATCTTTAAAACTTATAATACGAGAGGTAATTTGTCCATCTGTTGTAACTGGTAATGTTATTAGCGTATCTTCCGGATTACCGTACATCCTTGTAAATACCAGGTCATCTACAAAAATGTGGGTGGAGTCATAGTTTGAACGAAAATTTACAACTAACCCTACATTTCCGGAGGGCAGAAACGCCATATTTAGTAGCCGTGGGCTTAAAATGACGGTGGGAGGAGTATAATTAGCAAGTTCATCAAGTGTTGTCGTCCAAATGCCCCTGCCATAAGTGGCTACGATCACCTCGTTGTCGCGCACCTTTAAATCAAAGACGGATACAGAAGGAAGTCCCTGGTCTTCGATTGCCCAGCTACTTCCACCGTCATTTGAAATAAACAATCCTATTTCTGTTCCGGCCCAAAGAATATCGGTGTTAAAAGGCATAGCAATCATTGAAAAAACTGCAACATCGGGAAATCCATTAGGACTGAATCGGGCAGAAACATCAAAACCTGACAGGTCCTCCCAGGTTTGACCGTAATCCAAAGTTTTCAGAATTTTAGGTACCCCCGGAGCAGAAAAAAGCAGATAAGCTGTTCCGGGTTTTAAAGGATCTGTGGAAATACCTGATGCTTCAGTAATATTCCCGGGAAGACCACCGCTTATATTTTCAAATGTGAATCCACCATCCCTGGAAATATAAATTCCACCTGTAGATCCAAATACATCAGGTATGATACGCGAAGTAGCCCATACTACCTGTGGATTAGCATCAGATATTTTTACATTGGAAAAAGGGCGATATCCTATCCACTGGGGAAGTTCTGATTCAGTCCATGTTTCACCGAAATCATCGGATCTGTTTAATCCTTTTTCAGTAACCACAAAAACCAGGTCCGGGTCAGTTCTTGAATTGGCAATTTTAGTAATAAATGGTGCGAATCCTTTCCTGGCTTCACCGATTGATTTCCATGAAGCACCAAAATCATAAGATTTAAAAATAAATCCATTTTGGGACGACCCCAGCAGCATTGAGGGATCAAGGCCATTCCAAACCGCTTCGAAACCATCGCCACCTATTACATGCCCCCATACACCATCACTTGCCGAATCTACATCAGACAACCAGGTGCCATTATCCTGAGCCCCGGCAATATAAATGTTCTTACCAGGAAATTTATCAAGCCCATAAAATTGAGTTGAAATCATTCCATTTTTTTCAATCCAACTGTTTCCTCCATCCATTGAATATGCCAGACCTCCATCATTCGGGCAAACAATCCGGAATGTATTATTAGTATTATCAGGTATGATTGAAAGCAAGTGATTATCTGCATGTATCCCGGGTACATTAAAATCATTCTGAGAAAACCACCATGCAATTGGGCGAATGGTATAACTCAAGGCATTGACATCCATACGGAACAGGTTTACACCACCTACAAAAACTACATTTTCATCAAATGGGTGAACAACTATCGTATTGTTGAACCAACCTGATGTATATGCCCCATCTGCTCCTGACCCACCCAGGCCTGTATGCCAGTTAATTATAGTGCCCGCTACCGGAATTTCTTCCCATAATTTGCCTTCATCGGTTGACATGAATAATGCCGCCGAACCAAAAGGTCGCTCCACAGATGCATAAATTTTAGACGTATTTGAAGGAGAAACAGCAAGTTCTATACGCGTAGATACTCCACTATAGGTGCCCTGGCCTACACCAATATCCTGAGATAACGCAAAATTATCCGCCGATACTTCCCAATTCACCCCGCCATCTATAGACTTTACTACTCCAACTTCATTTACCGAAGCATACATAATATCAAAGTTTCCGGGTTTTGAAATCACCTGCTGCACCCTGTTGTCGGTGGTGGTTCCAAATACAATATCCGGATCAAATACCTTCGTCCAGGATTGGCCCCCATCAGTACTACGATAAATACCAGATTTATGGTTGCCTCCATTGGGACCTATTGATGTGAAGCTATTATTTCCACACAATACAAGAATATTGTGGTTATCAGGATCAATAATGATACGGTTAATCGCTTCGGGAAGAAATTCACTCGTTGTATTCAGTAACTGTACCCATGTTTCGCCATGATCAACTGATTTCCAGACTCCGCTCCCTTCAAGATCTACAACCCGACCATATCCCATACCTGTACCCACATACATCACATCCGGATTGGATTGTGAAATTGCAATTGTTGTGGTACTTAATGTTGTTAAATTGGGCGTTTTTAATTCCCATGAATCCCCGGCATCAGTAGTTTTCCATACCCCACCTCCAACTGTTGCCACAAACCAGGTGTTGCCCAAAGCATCAGAAGGATCGATGGCAATACTCCTGCTTCGACCACTAACATTTCCCGGTCCACGTGACTTCCATGGAAGAACTTTAGTCCGCATCCCCCTTTTTCCCTTGAATGCTTTCGCTTTCTCCAGGGCCAGGTTTTTATAATCAGGCCGATATGTTTCTCCATTAATCCCGGTTTTAATTTCAGACAGGGCATTAATAAAAGCTCCCGGATTTTTAGTTGCGACAGGACCAAAATGCTTTCTCCTGACTTTTCCTAATACTTTTAAAATGTCATTTGCTTCGGGGGAATTTTCAGGAAAGGATTTAAGCTTTTTCTTA
>CAZONK010000062.1:0-15197 GCA_964581095.1 uncultured Roseivirgaceae bacterium | reverse complement strand
TTTACATCCATAAATGAATCATTAATACCATTTGGTCTCCTGAATAGTTACAACTATTTTAATCCTGAAAATATTTCTTGTACATCCGGATAGATAATTTGATAATTGCATTGTGAAGTTAAAAACCAAATTGATTCGGAAAAGCCATGCTATTCAGGTAAATTCGTGATCGGTATCATAAGAATTGGTTTATGAAAATTCCATCTAAAATCAAGGTAAAAAGAGAAAGTTTGAGTTTTGATCCTGACCACACCAAGGTTATTACCCGTTTTTTTGAGCCGGACAAACTGCAAAAAAGGAACATCATTGAAAGGGTCCTGAAGATGGATCAAAAGGAGACGAAAACCATTCTGGATCAGACCATCAAAAATTTCTCCACTCGGCATGATGCTATCAAGAGGATTTTTAAAACCAATTTCGACCGGTTGAATATTGAAAAGGACCTATCACTGGAAAGCCGGCTGTTGCTGGGTGCGTACTTTACCATGGAATATGCCATTGAGACCGCGGCGCTTTTGAATCCCTCCATTGTACCCCACCCCGACCAAAACGGACTGCAAAAAAATGAATTAAGGGTGATCCTTAGCTTTCGCGCAGTGGGAGAAGGACACATGTCATCCATTGTATTTCGGGAGGGGGTCATCAATAAAAACGGTCTTCTGGTCATCCAAAAAAACAACAACAATTTAGAGCTGGGAAAGATCAATGAAGGTTTTTTATACGACAAAAAGGATTCTATCATCAAACTGAAGGAGATTAAATCTTATCAATCGGTTAAAAGCATTTTGGCCAACCTTTTAGACAAGTTCTCAAGGGCCGAATTGAAAGAAACCATTCAAAGGTCTGTAAAAAAACATCAGCATGAAAAGTATTTTAACCAGGAGGCAATAGATACTTTGTTGTGGTTATCTAAATCCAATTTTGAAATTGATTTTGATGAAAACCTGGATATCTCAGGAAGAGTTATCTTTCCGCGTTCTAAAGGGGAAATAAAAGCCCTGGAGGATGCAAGATTTGTCAAATTCAGGGACACCAATGGCGCCTTTATATACTATGCTACTTATACCGCCTATGATGGCAGAAATATTCTTCCCCAGCTGATCGAAACGAAAAATTTTCATCGATTTAAGATAATGACGATGCTTGGTAAGGGTTCGCAAAATAAAGGAATGGCCCTGTTTCCTGAAAAAATCAAGGGGAAATACGTTATAATCTCACGTAACGACAACGAAAATTTATTTTTAATGTCTTCCGACCGCATCAATTACTGGGAAAAACCTGTGATGATAAGGAAACCTGACTTTTATTGGGAATATTTTCAGATCGGAAATAATGGATCACCTATAAAAACAAAAGAAGGTTGGCTGGTACTTACCCATGGCGTAGGTCCTGTGAGAACATATTGTATTGGCGCTATGCTTTTGGACCTGGAGAATCCCAAAAAAGTAATAAAAATCACAAGGGAACCCATTTTATTTCCTTTGGAAAATGAAAGAGATGGTTATGTACCCAATGTAGTGTATTCCTGTGGGTCCATTATCCATAAGGATTTTCTGATTATGCCCTATGCCATTTCAGATACCCGTTCAGGGGTGGCAAGATTCAGTCTGAAGGAGCTACTCCACAGCATGGAACCTTGTTAGTAAACAACCTAAAGTTGTCTAACCTGAAATAAGTAATCACTTTTCATGAGAAAAGTCATTTATTGGTACTTATTCAACCTGTACTTTTACACTTTATAGATGTTTTTAATAAGGAAAAGTAAAAAGACATGAAAAATGCCATCGAATATTTAACCAAAGCCATTGAATACCTTGAAAAGTGTGAGCTGGAATCCCCCTATAAAAATGCTGTGGATATCAACAGTGCAAAAACTGCTGTTCAGATTGTGGAACTGGAGCATAAAATTGAGGAAGCCCGTCAACTGCACCATTTGGAAGATATGGAGGAACTCAAAATTGAGAGGGACAAACTAATCAAGATTATTAATCCTTTGGAAGCGAAATAGTTACACTTCGCTTACCAATAGCTGTTTATAGGTGCCCAGGTCCCTCAATTCTGATTGACCTATATAATTTACACATTGCTTATTGGCACCCATTGCTTTCTTAATAAAAAGCTCAGCACTGTATTTGAATTTGGAATTACGGAGTGCATCCAGTACCAGCAGATGTCCCATAATAATATTCCCTGCCATCTCAACCAATCTTCGGGCATGAAAATCAAGGTATTCATCATTTTCTTCAGAGCGTACCTCCTCAACAACCACTTCATACTCATGTGTCATTCGGAGTAACCTGCGCCTGAGGTCTTCTAACTCGGGAATGACCGAAATGGTCTCATATTCTTTAATCTTCTTAAAAAAAGTACCATTTGTAACACCTTTGATTGCCGCTACCACCTGTAACTGTGAAGTTCCCTCGTAAATGGTTGTAATCCGGGCATCACGATAAATGCGTTCGATAGGAAAGTCTTTCATAAACCCCGCACCGCCATGAACCTGCAAGGAATCGTAGGCAATCTGGTTACTACTTTCCGCGGCCATCAGTTTCAACAAAGGAGTAAATACATCTGCATTTCTTTGATTTTCTTTCATTTCCATGCGTTCCTCTTTCTCCAGTTTTCGGATTTCAGATACTTCCAGGTACCCTTTATAAATATCAATCATCCGGGCAGTTGCATATAATAGTGATCGCTGGGCAGCAATCTCGATTTTCATATTGGTAATCATTTCATAAACTGCTGGAAACTGAATGATCGGTTTTCCAAACTGGGCTCGCTCTCCGGCATACTTCAGGGCTTCCCGGAAGGCAGCATCAGCAATTCCGATTGACTGGCCTCCAACACCCAAACGTGCCGAATTCATTAACGACATTACATATTTTATCAATCCCATTCTCCTGTTTCCGAGCAGAAAAGCAGGTGCATTATCAAATACCAACTCGCATGTAGGTGATCCTTTTATTCCCAATTTCTTCTCAATTCTCCGAACTTTTACAGCTTTTTCGCGTCGGTCGTACAAATAAAGTGAAAGACCGCGGGCATCCTGCGAATCCTCTTCAGAACGTGCCAGGACTAAAGAAATATCCGCGTCTCCATTGGTAATAAATCGCTTTACTCCGCTAAGGAACCATTTATCTTTGTCGCTGTCGTATGTGGCCTTCAATTGCACTGCCTGTAAATCTGAACCGGCATCCGGTTCAGTCAGGTCCATAGCCGCCGTGGCCCCATTATTGAACATGGGCAAATAGGTATCCTTAAGGTATTCAGTTCCAAACTCATGAATGGTTTCAGCGCAATCCTGCAGTCCCCAAATGTTAGCAAATCCTGCATCCGCCCTCGAGATCATTTCCCCGGCCATGATATACGCCGTAATCGGGAAATTTAATCCTTTATATTTCCTGGGAAGAGTCATGCCTATAAGCCCGGCATTTACCAGGGCATCGTAATTATCTTGTGTTCCTTTCGCGTATTTCACCTCATTGTGATCAAGGTGAGCCCCTTCTGCATCAACTTCTTTGGCGTTTGGAGCAATCGTATTTTGGCATATTTCGCCAACAATTTCCAATGTTTTTTTATAGTTGTCCAGGGCATCCTCAAAATCCTGAGCAGCGTAATCATATTTATTTTTATCTGCAAAATCATTCTCTTTCAACCTTACTATCTTTTCCATTTCAGGATGATCAAGATAAAAAGTAAGATCTTCGGTATCGGTAAAGTAATTAGCCATTGTGGTGCTATTTTGTATGTTCTTTATAGGATTTGATCATTTTGGGAATTACATCGGAAACCTTTCCGTTTATTACATAGTCCGCAATATTATTGATAGGAGCATGGGGGTCATTATTAATTGAAATGATCATCGCCGATTTATCCATGCCCGCGCGGTGCTGGATCTGTCCTGAAATTCCGCATGCGATATATAACTTAGGACGGACTGTCATTCCCGTTTGGCCTATTTGTCTTTCACGCTCTGAGAAACCCGCATCAATCGCTGCACGGGAAGCGCCTACATCACCACCCAGAACATCCGCCAGCTCATAAAGAAGCTTGAAGTTCTCAGTAGAACCCACGCCATACCCTCCTGCCACAATAATGTTAGCATTTTTAATGTTGACTTCGCTCTTTTCAATGTGGCGGTCAATAATCCGGACCACAATATCTTCTTTACTTACATAATCCTCCACCCTGACCTTAACGATCACCTGTTTGCGTTTTTTAGTGTTCTTTTCTTTCTTCATCACACCTTCGCGAACAGAAGCAAGCTGAGGCAATGTATCCGGGGTAACAATGGTTGCAATAATATTACCTCCGAATGCAGGCCGTATCTGTAAGAGAAGGTCTTTGTACTCTGTTTTTGTTTTACGGTTGGTATGATCCCCGATTTTTAATTCGGTGCAATCTGCAGTTAGTCCGCAATCAAGCCGTGATGATACCCGTGGTGCCAGGTCCCTGCCCACAGCAGTAGCACCAAACAAACCAATACGTGGTTTCTCATTTTTAAATATCCCGGCAACTATTGCCGCATGAGGGAGGGTCAAATAAGGGTATAAAAGTTTATCACCGGCTATATGTACAATATCTGCGCCGTAATCAAATGCAGTCTTTTCTGCTCCCTTCAAAGAATCCCCCAGTACAATAGCTTCAAGTTTTATTTTAAGCTCATCAGCTAAAGCCCTGCCCTTCGTTAATAATTCAAGACTGACCTCAGCTATTTTATCCTGATCAATCTCACAATAAACAAATACATTATTCACAGTAACTGGCTTTAATTTTTAACCTATATTATGATGCTCAATCAACTCAAGCATCAACGCATCAATTTCTCCGTTTGTTGGTGCTATTACTTTTGACTCTTTTGTTGTAAATACAATATTGGTAACAACATTAACCTTAGTTGGCGATCCGGATAGTCCAAGGTTTTCAACATTGGCCTTTAAATCCTCTACGTCCCATTCTGTAATATCAAGATAGGGACGGGTATCATGCAGGCGGATATAGTCTTCTGACTCATTATGGAGTTCAGAAGGCGTGCATGCATGCTTATATTTCATCAGCAATTTTGCGTTCCTGTTTCTGCAAGCCCTTGCCGACCCATGCACTGTCATCAGTAAAGGCATCGGTGATTCCAGGGTTTCTACCCCGCCGTCAAGCCGTCGTTGTGCTTTTACTTTTTTACCTGAAACAGAAATAACATTTTCAACATATGTTATCTGTGGTATTTTTAGTTTTTCTGCTACCTGTGGACCCACCTGGGCAGTATCACCATCAATGGCCTGTCGGCCAGCAAGGATAATATCAAAAGGCTTTAACTTTTCCAATGCAAGTGACAAAACATACGAAGTCGCCAACGTATCAGATCCGGCAAATTTTTTATCAGTAATAAGTATTCCACTATCTGCCCCCCGGTACATTGCTTCCCTGATGATATTTGCAGCTCGTAGCGGGCCCATTGTAACGATAGAAACAGTGGATCCGGGATATGTATCTTTCAGTCGGAGTGCCTGCTCTAATGCCAGTAGATCCTCGGGGTTGAAAATAGCCGGTAAAGCTGCCCTGTTGACCGTACCATTCGCTTTCATCGCATCTTTGCCAACATTTCGGGTATCGGGGACTTGTTTGGCTAAAACAATGATTTTAAGTCCTTTCATTGGATCAATGGTTATTTAATTCTTCAAATATAGACACCCTAATCAGTCGTACCTATGATAAAAATCAGCATAATCCATGACCTAAACGTAGAAACATGTATTTGTGGCTATTGGATTTCACAGGAATTAATTAACTTGAAGAATACTTAAATATTTCACTATGATCATCCCGAAAAAAAATAGTTGCGATTTTTCTACTTACAGTTTCCGGGCTTATCTTTTTCCTTTTAATTGATTTCCTGACGTTACATGATATTTATAATGATTACGCAAGCCAGGATATTATCAATCAGTTCCAACTCAATGAATTCGACCTCCCATCCTGGACACAATCCACACTTGAGTGGTCATGGTTACGGATCAGTTTTATAGGAAAGTTGTTGATAGTATTCATCAATAGTTATTTTTTGATACGTATGGTTGGTCAATCGGAAAAGGTGTCTGAATTAATACCTGAATAATGTTACAAATGAAAATTCAATTACTTATTGGCATCCTGACCATTCAAATTTTTGGATGTGATAACAGTGCTACATTTTCAGAAGCTGAAAAAGAAATAGTATCCATGGATGTGAAGGCAATGCTCCATGATTATCATGATTCAATGAACAACGGGGGACTTTTAACAGAATTCGAATTTCTGGATAACTCTGCAGAATTTTTCTGGATTCCTCCCGGATACAGTACTCCACCATCCTACGATTCTGTAGCAACTGTACTGGAAAAACTGCCCCTACCCTTCATAAAATGACATATAACTGGGAAACTTTGAATGTTTACCCACTTTCACATACTTTGGCATCATTCAATGGCAGGGTATCAGGTATCATTACCGATACCAGTGGTGTAACATCACAAATTATTCTTTTGGAATCAGGAAACATTATAAAGCGGGCGAAAGGCTGGCAACTTCTAAATGGCCAGTCCCGGATTCTTACAGGAGAGTAAATCCTGGAAAATTATATAAACTATCGCTTTCCCAGTCTCTTTGTTAACCGTATTAGAATAAATGTAACTACTCAGCCCTATTTTGACTAAAACAAAGTATTAATAGTGCGGTTTTAGCCACTAAGACACAAAAGCACAAAGTCAGCACAAAGAAAACTTTAGTGATTCTTAGAGTCTTTCTGCCTTTGTGGCATATTTAAATCCATAAATGAATCATTAATACCATTTGGTCTCCTGAATAGTTACGAATAAATTAGTATAGTGAGTCTCCGATCTTTTATTGTCCCCTGGCAATTATAGCATTCACTATCACCATTTCTACAAACCCTGGCCTAAAATCTGGCGAATTAGAATTATTTTTACCCGGAATAATTACTTTTAGTTTAAAAACTGTTATGACATTGCTCGAAAATTATGAAAATCAGGTTTCTCTTCGCTACCAGGTTTATAACTCGATCTTCCTGACCCTGGAACTGGATGGAATTTATCAAACAGGAATTCAACTTCCACTTCTTGCAGAAAAATGCAAAAATGGCCTCGCCTCTGGTGAAAGTCCGGAGCACATAATTATATCATACTTAGATGGGTTGAAATATCAAAAAGAAGAAGAACGCCTGGCTATCCTCTTTCGTTTTGTTCAGTATATCGAACGACAGATTGTACTGATTGATGCCCTGGAAGATGCTGCATTTAATGAAATACATGACATTAAGGGAGCTGGGAGTTACAATCAATTTGTTAAGGACTTACGGAATGACCCGGAGAAACTTGAGCAACTAAAAGCCATTTTTTCTTCTTTCAGGGTAAGGATTATCCTCACAGCGCATCCCACACAGTTTTATCCCGGGGAAGTACTGGGAATCATCACTGACTTATCAAAAGCAATTTTTTCGAACGACCTGCCTCACATCAAATTGCTATTGGAACAGTTGGGGAGAACACCATTTTTTAAGAAATCAAAACCAAGCCCATTCGATGAGGCTGTTAGCCTGATTTGGTTTCTCGAGAACATATTCTACTACACGCTTCCGGAAATATATGAGGAAATCCACGAAAGTCTTGGTGACAAGGCCGAAGAAGTAGTAGGACAATCTTCACTATTGAAATTGGGGTTCTGGCCTGGAGGTGATCGGGATGGAAATCCTGGTGTCACCTCATCAATAACCATGGAAGTAGCAAATCGGTTGCGGGCCAGCCTGTTTCGCTGCTATTTCAGGGAGATAAGGAAACTTAAACGCAAGTTGACTTTTGAAGATATCCTGCCGGAAATAACTGAAATTGAATCTGAGTTACGAATTACAGCTTACGGCGAGTCTTCCACACCTACCCTCGCCAGGGAGGAACTGATACAACGTCTAAAAAATATTGAATCCACTCTTGAAGAAAAGTATAATGGACTGTATTTAAAAGATGTTCGTACTTTCAGGCATAAGTTCAATGTGTTTAAGTATCATTTTTCAGCTATGGATGTCCGGCAGGATAGTCGGGTAATCAGTAAAACGATGGAGGCAATTCGAACAGAGTATCCGGAATGGTTCCCCGAAGACTATTCGAATTTAAGTACGGAAGATCAAGCTGATTTCCTCTTTGACATGAAGGGTTCAGTAGATCCTGCGAAAATCGTGGATCCCGTTTTACAAGACACAATAATATCTTTAGGGACCATACTTGAGATTCAGAAAAAAAATGGCCCCGAAGGAGCTTATCGATACATTATCTCAAATTGTGGATCCGTTTTGAGTATTGCAGAGGTATTTGCTTTGTCCAATCTTTCAGGATGGGGTAAGGATAAATTCCTTGATATTATACCGCTGTTTGAAACTATCAATGATCTGAAAGCCGCAGGGAATATAATGATACATCTGTATAAAAATCAGACATACAGGGCACACCTGCAATACAGATTTGATAAGCAGGTAGTAATGTTAGGATTTTCTGACGGTACAAAAGATGGGGGATACATCACTGCCAATTGGGGCATTTTCAAGGCGAAAGAAGATATTACCAAGGTATCGCGCGATGAGGGCATTCGGGTTGTATTTTTCGACGGACGAGGTGGGCCTCCTGCGAGAGGTGGAGGAAATACACATCGTTTTTATGCTTCTTTAGGTAATAAAATTGAAAGCAGTCAAATTCAACTCACGATCCAGGGGCAAACGATAAGTTCAAATTTTGGAACCGTTGATTCAGCTAAATACAACATCGAACAATTATTGACCGCAGGTTTGGAAAATAACCTGTTCCCTGACCATGAGATTGAGTTGTCAAAAGGGAACAGGGAACTGCTGGATGAGCTTTCATCAATTTCCTTCGAAACATATGAAAAGTTCAAAAGTGATCCTTTGTTTGTTCCCTACCTGGAGGAAATCAGCCCATTGCAATATTATGCCAAAGCCAATATTGGCAGCCGACCATCAAAACGGGGGAAGAGTGATAAACTAAACTTTGAGGATTTACGCGCAATTCCTTTTGTGGGGGCCTGGAGTCAACTCAAACAAAATGTACCCGGTTATTTTGGATTTGGTACGGCAGTAAAAAAATTAGACGATGAAGGAAGGTTGAATGAAGTAAAAACCTTGTACAAGGAGTCATTGTTTTTTAGAACATTGGTAGAAAATAGCATGCAGTCGCTTGCAAAAACACACTTTTCACTTACCCGATATATGCAGGAAGACCCAAAATTTGGAAATTTCTGGAAGTGGATGTATGATGAACACGCCCTGGCGGAAAAATATGTACTGCAAGTTTCCGGTCAGAACCTGTTGCTGGCTACCAATCCTGCAATAAAAGCTTCTATTGATTTACGGGAAGAAACAGTGATGCCATTATTAACTATTCAACAGTATGCTTTGATCCGACTCCGAAGGTTCAAAGCTGAAAAAGGAGATTCAAAATTGATTAAAATGTATGAAAAACTTGTAGTCCGCACATTGTATGGCAACATTAATGCCTCAAGAAATTCAGTCTGATCGCTAATTATTTCTTTTTATTATCAAATTGATAATTCTGAACTTAAAATTCCTGACCGTATTCATGAAGCAGATATCCAAAAAAAACAGCACCTACCATTCAAAAAGGTGAATCCAGAAAAATATTAATACACTGACACTTTTAACATCATTTTTTTGTTAACGGTTTAATTAAAATCTAACTAAATGAGTCCGCGATCAATCTTTACTTTTTCTTCCCTGTTAATTGTAGCAGCGATTACCGCAATTAGTGAATTATTCTGGCCTCAATTCTGGTGGTCAATGCTGTTCTTCGGACCTTTAATATTACTGGGCATCTCCGATATGATTCAGAAGAAGCAATCAATAAGAAGAAATTTTCCTGTTATAGGACATGGACGTTATATTCTTGAAAAATTCAGGCCCGAAATAATGCAATATTTCGTGGAATCAGATATCGAAGGCCGCCCGATAAACCGGGTATTTCGAGACATTATATATCGCCGTGCAAAAAATGTAAATGATACTACACCGTTTGGAACACAATCGAATGTGTATGAAGTTGGGTATGAATGGATAGACCATTCAATGTACGCAAAACAAAGTGGGAAAAATGAAAAAGCTCCACGGATTCTGGTAGGTGGCCCCGATTGTTCGAAACCCTATTCTGCAAGCTTGCTAAATACATCGGCTATGAGTTTTGGCTCATTAAGTAAAAATGCTGTAATGGCATTGAACAAAGGTGCTAAAATTGATAATTATGCGCACAATACAGGCGAAGGTGGCATCACACCATACCATTTGAAATATGGAGGGGACCTGATCTGGCAAATTGGTACGGGTTATTTTGGATGTCGCGATGAGGAAGGAAATTTTTCATCTGAAAAATTCAAAGAAAAAGCCTCACTTGAGCACGTAAAAATGATTGAAATTAAAATATCACAGGGCGCCAAGCCAGGTCATGGAGGAGTACTTCCAGCCGCCAAGAATACAAGTGAAATTGCAAAGATCAGGGGAGTAAAAGCTCATACAGATATCATTTCACCCCCAGCTCATTCTACATTTCAAAACCCTGATGGACTTCTTAAGTTCATAAATCAATTGCGTAAATTATCAGGGGGAAAACCAGTTGGTATTAAATTGTGCATTGGAAAAAAAGAAGAGTTTATCGCTATTTGCGAAGCAATGATTGCTTCAGGTATTTCCCCGGATTTCATAACCATCGATGGTGGTGAAGGAGGTACCGGTGCAGCACCACTGGAATTTTCCAATTCGCTGGGCATGCCGCTACGAGAAGGATTGGTATTTGCTCACGATACACTTGTGAAATACAACCTTAAAAAAGACATCAAAATTATTGCTTCGGGTAAGATAATAACGGGGTTTCACATTGCACGTACGTATGCCCTGGGAGCCGATTTATGTAACAGTGCACGGGGAATGATGATATCCATCGGATGTATCCAGGCCTTGCAGTGCAATATAAATACCTGCCCCACCGGTGTGGCCACCCAGGACAAAGCCCTGATGAAAGGTTTGGATGTAAATGACAAAGCAGAAAGGGCAGCCAATTTTCACCATGCGACTATCCTGAGTTTCCTTGAATTGATCGCCGCCGCTGGTATCAGCCACCCTGATGAAATCAAAAGAGTTGACATCAAGCGTCGTGTTAGCCAAAATGAATACCGCAGTTATGAAGAATTATTCCCATCACCGGTTGAGGGATCTTTATTGAATACGAGGGAGGCAATGGTGTAGCAAAATGTAACTGGTCATTAATACTGAAGGATGTTATTGGTTGTGTAGAATCTCCCTGTTACGAGTCTTCAAGCCGGGGAAAGAGTGATGGTGAGACTTGCGACCTTTCTAACTCCAATTAAACGATCTAATTTAAAAAAACGAGTACGTCATTTATCCTGTAATTAAATAACCTGATCCCAAAAGATGGTTTAACTATATTTACGAAAATTTCATAATTGTACCTTTGCAGGATAGCTTACTAAACGATATTCAGTCGGGTGATGCAGCCGCGTTTGAAGAAGTATTTAATGAATACTATTCCTCCTTGTGTCGTTATGCTCTGAAGTTTGTCGGCGATCCAGATGAATCTGAAGAAATTGTACAGAATTCCTTTGTAAAATTCTGGAACAAAAAAGAGCAGATAACAATATCTACTTCCTTGAAAAGCTACTTATACCAGGCCGTAAAGAATGAAAGCCTGAACCACATCAAACACCTCAAAGTAGTAAAATTGCACGAAGGAAGTCAGCAAAATAAATACGAAAGTGATGGATCTGATACACTGGTTGCCAAGGAGTTACAGAATAAAATAGAGGATTCCCTGGCTAAATTACCTGCTGAGCGAAAAAAAATATTTTTGATGAGCAGGAATGAAGGTTTGAAGTACAGGGAAATTGCTGATAAACTCGATATTTCAATTAAGACTGTTGAAAACCAGATGGGGAAAGCCCTCAAATTTTTCAGATCCGAACTTATTGAATATTTGAGCATAGGGTTATTAGTTTTATTTAAATATTTAAATATTTAAATATTTAATCAGATGAATAGGGGTAAAATCAATTACAGATGTCATTAGATTGATGAATGAATAAAGGAGAAAACCATATTGACTACGATCGAATTGCAAAATACCTCTCGGAAGAGATGGATCTGCAGGAAAGGCAGGAATTAGAGGGTTGGATTAAATCTTCTGACGAAAACAAGAAAGTATTCGATCAATGTAAAAAAATGTTTGCATTAGAAATGAAGGTTGAAGTTCGCCAATCACATGAGTTTGATGTAAAAAATGCATGGAAAAAGGTTTCTGCACGAATTGACCTGACCGAACCTGAAATACACAACATTGCTCCTGAAATATCAGGGAATAGTGGCCGTGAAAAATTCAATATCCGAATTTTATACCGTATCGCCGCTGTACTGGTTCTCGGCCTGGCTGCTACATTTTACTTTTTACAGAAAAGCGATGAAGTGGTCACTATTGCAAGTAACCTGACTATCAAAGAAGTATTATTACCGGATAGCTCGATGGTAACCCTTAACCGAAATTCATCGATTGTTTATAATACAGCATTTGGAAAAGACAACAGGAATATCTCACTTCATGGAACTGTATATTTTGATGTGAAGCACATCCAGGACCTGGTATTTACCATTTCAACAGAATCAGGAATTATTGAAGTACTTGGAACAGCATTTCTCATTGAAGAAACGGACCAGGCCCTCGTGGTTACTGTAGAACGGGGACAGGTAAGGTTAAGTAAAAAAGGTGGAGGACCGGATGCCTCAGTAACTCTGAAAAGAAACGAAAGGGCTGTTCTGAAACGGGCCGAAAATGAAATAGAAAAAACAGAGTTGACATCACTTAACAGTTTGTACTGGGCAAACAAAAAACTTATCTATAAACAAGTACCCCTTGCATCTGTATTGAAAGAAGTAGGAGATATATTTAGAAAAACAATGAAATACGACAGTCTTGTTATCGCTGATTGTAAAATTTCAGGTATTTTCAAAGACGAAACATTCGAAAGCGTGATAGAAAATATCTCACTTTCAATGGATTTTGAATATCAAATCAAAGGCGATACCGTTGAAATAATCTCCGATGGCTGCCAGGATTAGTTTTATACTATTAATTCTGACAAGTTTTTATTCCGATGTATTTGCTCAGAAACCTGTTCTTAACCGGAAAATAAATTATTCCGCTCAATCAGAGCGATTAGAAGATATCCTTATTGACATCGCAGACCTGGGTGGATTTTCGTTTTCCTACAATCCCGATCTTTTACCTGTAGATAGCCTGATGACAATCAGCATCGAAAAGTCAACAATAAAGGATGTATTGAAGGCTCTGTTGGGGGAAGAATTAGAGCTTAAAATCAGTGGTAATCACCTTGTAATCCTAAAAAGTAAGTTTTCAACAGGAACCACTGGGGGAAGTGCAACTCAAAAATCATTTACTATTGATGGATACATACGAAATACAACAGATGGGAGCTTTGTTTCCAGCGCTCTCGTTTATGATGTTACAAAACTTAACTCCACGATAAGTGACAGTTCTGGTTACTTCTCACTTGAAGTTTCCTCAAAAGAATCGATGCTTGGAATTGCTGTAACAAAAAAGGATTTTCTAGATACAGCCCTGGTATTTCAAAATGGAGACCAAAGAATTGAATTACAAATTTCTCCAATACCAGGAAACGTGGAAGTTGCCGGGAATAAAGGATATTCTATTTCAGATTTCAGCCGGGTAAATGAGCGGAAAATTGTAAGGTTTGTAACACCAAAATCATCAATTGAACAATCCGGTAACCTTGATATTTATTCATATAAATTTGGCCAGGTTTCCTTTCTTCCTTTCCTGGGCACCAACCTGAAAATGAGTGGAATGACAGAAAATAAAGCTTCCCTGAATATACTCGCCGGTTACAATGGGGCAACCAATGGTTTTGAATTTGGTGGATTATTTAATATCAATCGCTATTATGCAAAAGGGGTACAGATTGCGGGGCTTGGTAATGTGGTGGGTACAGAAACTGTAGGACTTCAATTTTCGGGATTGTTCAATACCAATCTGGGGAATGTAACCGGGGTCCAGATAGCCGGAATCACAAACATGGTACTTGACACGCTTAAAGGTCTCCAGTTTTCTGGGATCAATAATTTTGCATCGCATGATGTAGATGGTTTCCAGCTTTCAGGGATCTCCAATGTAGCGCTCAGGAATGTAAACCGGATGCAAATTGCGGGGATATGGAATGTCGGTAACGATATTGGAGGAGCTCAGGTATCCGGTATTATTAATACAAGTTATGGAACGGTCAAAGGCCTACAAATTGCTGGAATTATTAATACGGGCAAGACTGTCCGTGCAGGGCAAATTGCAGGTATAATGAACGTTGCAATTGACACAGTCAGTGGTGTACAACTTGCATTGATTACAAATTTTGCACGCATAAATAAGGGATTTCAACTAAGTCTTGTCAATATTAATGACACCGTACCGGGTACGTCTATAGGTTTGCTGAACCTTGTGTGGAAAGGATACAATAAATTGGAAATCTATGGCAACGAGGTGCTGTATATGTCTTCAAGGGTAAAACTTGGAACGCGGAAATTCTATAACATCATCGGTCTTGGTACACAGGGATTTGCAAAAAATAATGTTTGGGGTTACACTTACGGTATGGGCGGAGTTATTCGGCTCGGAAAGTCTTCCAATGATCTTAACATAGAACTTACAGCTACCGACCTCCAGGATGATGACACATGGTTTGAAGAAGTAAACCTCAATATGCGACTAAATGTGCATTATGCCCAACACATTACAAAACGGTTGATGGTGTTTGGTGGCCCCACCTGGAGCCACTTAATCTATCCTGAAGAAAATCTTGTAAATGACACTTTTCTGAAAGACATCCCACCCTACATCATGTATGAAACTACTACCAATTCAACTGTCATCCAGGGGTGGATTGGGTTTGAATTGGGACTGCGGTTGATGTAGATTCAGTCGTCATCCTGAGCCATCCTGAACGAAAGTGAAAGATCTCCAAGTGAGTAGTTGGTAAATAACTTATACCTGAATTGAGCGATTAGTGGATAAAATATAAAAAGAAGTCTTGTTTAACAA
>CAZONK010000061.1:0-15211 GCA_964581095.1 uncultured Roseivirgaceae bacterium | reverse complement strand
AAAAGTTCGTCATGTGTAAAAAGAGAACCTGAAAGGCTTATTAATGCTTCAAAACCTGCCACGGATTCAAACCAAAGATTTGCCTTGGAATGGTTTCTGAGTTTCCACTTATCTGCATAGGTAAGCAGATGAATATCTATAAGAAATATCAGATCGAAAATAAAGTAAAAAGCATTGGATCGCGAATCAAAAACCTGGAGAAGGTACTGTAACTTTTTTATTTCCCTGGAAGTGTTAGATCTATCACTTTGCAGGTTTTGCCTTAACTCTGCAAGTAGCTTACTTTCGAAAGTAGTGTCTTCGATCTGACGAATCAAAGTACTAAAAGCCTTTACTGCTTTTACACTGTCAGCTGTATTCCGGCCTGTTTCAAGGGCGGTTTTCATGGTTCGGCTAAGAAATACCCCGCTGATAGCCAGGGACGATAACAACCAATAGAATGAGGCCCCCCAATAGAAAAATGCTGCTAATGCAATAAGATTAAGTATGGGCATAAAAAATCCGGATGCGTAAAGCAAACCGGACCTTACGGTTTTTTCAGGATTATCCAACCAGTGAATTAATTTTTGAATATCTGACTTTTCATTTTCGAAATGCATCGCCGATGCCCTTAGTTCATCGCACCATTCTGATTTGAAACCTAACTCTTTAACAGATTCCTGGCGGGCTTCTATTTCTTTTGTTGATTCCTGGTTTTGAAGCCATTTAACCAACATGCTTCTCCCTGGTTGTGTTATTGTCCGATTAATAAACTGAAAAAGTGAATTTGATCCAAAAATATCCAGGTCAGAAGAATATGGGTGAAGGTCATCCATGTACTCATTCCCCTGGTCAAAGGTGCTTAATTTGCCATCCAGGCGGTTGATTTCATCCTGGTTTATTTGCTTCAGAAAATTAGCATGGTTCCGTTTATACTTTACCTTACTATGGATTCTAATAAGAATAATCATAATTGCCAGGGCAAATAGAAAAACCACAAACATGAGTGAAGCACTCTTAGCATTGGCGAAGTAGATTGTAGCTACAGTTCCAGTGATAAACACAATAACACGAACAATGGATATAGTGCGTGATTGTTGGGCCCACTTCGTTGCAATTGACTCAAATTTGTTTATCCTTTCCTCAAAATAGATCCGATTGGCCATTAATTTTATTAGTTATTTGCGAAATTAAGATGAAAATTGAAGTTGAACTACTGGTTTAATTAATAGTTAAAGACAAGTTGGTTGACAACTTTCAATAGTGCTTATAAACTCGTTTTACCCTTTCACTGACTGAAGTAAGAATTTCATAGGGAATCGTACCTATGCAATTAGCCAGGTCATAAAGCGACTGATTGCTACCAAAAATTTCTACTGTGTCTCCTTCATTTGCATCAATCCCGGTAATATCCACCATTGTCATGTCCATGCATACATTTCCGATAGTAGGAGCAAATTGGCCATTCAACCAAACCCGCCCTGTACCATTTCCAAACCTCCTGCTAAACCCATCGGCATAACCAATAGCAATGGTGGCAATCGTTTTATCTTTTTCCGCTACTCCTTTTCTCCCATACCCTACGGTTTCACCTCTTTGTATTTTTTTTATTTGGGAGATCACAGTTTTCAAACTACTAATCGGCTCCAATTCGCTGACAATCTTTCCTGTTAAATCGTATCCATACAATCCGATTCCTAATCTTACCATATCAAATTGGTTATTTCGATAATTAAGAATTCCTGATGAATTCAAAATATGTCGGATGGGATTGATTCTTAATTCTTTACATATTTCATCAGAAATATTGTGAAAAAGATCGATTTGATTCGTAGTAAATGCATGTTGATCAGGATCTTCTGCCGCCGCGAGATGTGTAAAAATTCCTGTAACTTCAATCAGTGCATTTGATTTTAATATTTGGATGATTTCGCCAAGATCATTTTCCATGAACCCCAGCCGATGCATTCCCGTGTCGATCTTGAGATGAATTTTAATCAGTTTACCCTTTGTATGCGTGTGATCATCCAGCAATTTCAATGTGAGTAAATTAAATATTTCAGGTTCAAGGTTATATTCAACAATCTTATCAAAACTATCCGATGATGGGTTCAGTACTAAAATGGGTAATTTAATGTTGTTTCTGCGAATTGAAATGCCCTCATCAATATAGGCGACACCAAGATAGTCAACGCGGTGAAATTGCAATAATTTGGCAATTTCATGGCCACCACTTCCATATGCAAGTGCTTTAACCATCACCATGGTTTTAACCCCGGTGTCAAGAAATGACCTGTACATATTCAAATTGTGAATTACCGAAGACAGGGAAATCTCCAGGGTAGTGTCATGTACCTTTTCTGTTAATGCATGTACTATCTTTTCCATTTGAAAGGTTCGGGCTCCTTTAACTAAAATGACCTGGTTTTGGAAATCATTATGTACCGGTTGATCAAAAAATGCATCGGTAGAATTGTAGAATTTTGATTGCTTCGGGAAAAGATGCTTATGCATTGCGAGATCAGGGCCAATGCCAACTATATATTGGACCCCATATTTTTGGATTAGATTCGAAAGCTCCTTATAAAGATCACCAAGCTGAAGGCGGGATTGCATTATATCCGAAATGATGAGTACTGTATCTGAATTTTGCCGTTGCCGTGATAAATACTCCAGGGCTACTTTAATACCATCCAGGTCATTGTTGTAAGTATCATCAATCAGATCGCATCCGTTTATTCCTGCTTTCAACTCCAACCGCATTCCAACAGGGCTCAGAAACTCAATACCTCTCGTAATTTCCTTCTCAGATATCCCAAGATGATTTAACAGGACAATACAATGTACAAGGTTTTCAAAAGAAGCAGGATTAGTTGGAGACTGTTGAAATTCATATTGATTATCCGGGAAATCGACTATCAATACTTCCGAATCCTGGGTGGCTTTTATTTTTGAATTGTCAGATGCTGACCAATCAAGTAAAGAAGGCCCATCGCCAAGTTCATCTTGAATTATTTCATTAATAAACTTATCATCACCACGATAAATCAAGACGGAACAGTTCTTAAATAATTGAAGTTTCTCCCTTATCTTTTCTTCGCGATCTTTAAATCCCGTATCATGCGCAGAACCAATATTTGTCAGGATTCCAATTCCAGGCTGGATAATTTTTTCCAGGTTTTCCATTTCGCCGGGTTGCGATATGCCTGCTTCAAAAATACCCACGGTATGAGAATTCCTAATATTCAGGATCGATAGGGGTACTCCCAGTTGGGAGTTGAAACTTCCGGGATTTTTGATTGTATGGAACTTTGATGAAAGTAAAGTAGATAACCACTCTTTCACAACTGTTTTACCATTGCTTCCGGTAATTCCAATTACTTGAAGATCAAATTTATTTCGATGAAAAACTGCAATTTGTTGTAAAGCATTTATGCTACTGCCTACAATGAGAATATTAGATTCCTCAAGTTGGATCTGATCAGGCAGGTATTCAACAATGAATTGCCGAATTCCTGAATGATACACCTGTTGTAAATATTCGTGTCCATCATTGTTTATTCCTTTTATAGCCAGGAAGATGTTGGTACTATTATCCTGGTTAGGAAGAACCTGTCTGCTATCAAAGGAAAATTCGTTTATGGAAGTATTTTCAAACCTTTGAAGGACTTCTCCATTCGTAATCGTAGCAATATCGTCAAAACTCAAATTCAAAGCTTGAGTTGCATTTCATACTGATCCAGTTGATTTTCAAAGCCCCGATTTGTAAAAAAGTTGACCACATCATTTGCTTTCTTTTCAACATTGATAAGGGTGAGCTGCTTATTTTTACTTTCGTGATAACAGTTCCGCAACAATGCCGATCCTACACCTTTCATTCTATGTCCTGGATCAACCCCCAATAATGAAATTCTCCCAAGAGCTGGTTGAAAAATGATAAACCCAACACACTTACCTTTTATACTGGCCTGGGCTATATGTTCATTTTTTAAATTTTGATTAATCATTTCAATGGTATCGAGGTAGGATGGAGCTACCGATAACCAGGGTGTAAAGGTTTCCCAATCTGGCTTATCTATAACCTGAATATCAATATTTTTATTTTTGTGCCCGCTAGAGAAGGTCAGGGGATCAAGTTTAAAACATCTGAAATTACGGGTGATGTTGTATCCAATTTTTTTATAAATATAAGTAGCTCCTGCGTTGACAACAAGAACTTCCAGTATGCACTGTTTGATATGGTTATATCTTAGTCTTGGTAACAGAAATTCATGCATTTTGTAGGTTAGCCCCTGTCCCCTGTATTCCGGAATTACACCTGTTCCACCATTGTATGCAGTTGATAGATTATTGTAATTCCCCAAACTCGTAAAAATGAACCCGACTAATTTGTTGTTTTCAAATGCCCCTGCCGATAGTCTAAAATTGAGATTTAATTTTTCAATAAATTTTTTGACAAAATCAGATTTAACCATATGCAGTGGTACAGGGTAATCTTCAAAAGATCGAATAAATGTATGGTACATTTGATCAATATCTTCAGGTTTAAGTTTTCTTACTGAAATTTGTTGTTTTGTTTCGATATACATACAGTAATCTATTCCAAATGAAAGGTCGGGATTCTCTGCGTTAAAAAGTGCAAAGTTTCAAAAAAAACAGGTGATTTATTACTGAAATTGATGCACTGAAATGAATATTATCTGAAGTCAACCTGAGATAAGTACAAATTGATAAAATGAAAGGTGAATGACAATATCTATTATTTTATTCCGATGCGATGATTAAATGCTCATTTATAGCTCATTGATACTTTATTGCCAGGTTTCTCAATATTGATTCTTTCCAATTTTGTAACCTTTTACCAATTAGTTCGTTATATTTGATGAAGTCACTTTAAATAATGTTCCTAACTTTGAAAAAAGGCACATTTTATACGTTTTTAATCTTAGCAACCTTTCTATCTTATCAGGTTGCTTTTGCATCTATTGACCCTGAACAGGAGGGGCCGACATCTGAACCGCAACAAGAGCAACCTGAAGAACCAACCAATCAGTCTGATTCGGTTGAAGCACAGCAAACTCACTCATTTTCTACAGAAGATATTTTCGAAAGTTCTTCACAAAATGAAGAAACCGGAAATCTTACAGATCCTGAAAGTGACAACTTTTATGAAGCTGATGAAGATGAGGACAACTCTCAATCAGTAATCTCCTTTAATTTTCTTTACTACCTTTTACAGAAATTCAAGTTTTCTGACTCGTTGCTTTATTAGTCTCATACCCTTTTATTGGATTAAGAATAATAGGACTAATTATTAATAATAGAAGGTTCAACTAAAGATATTTTTACGTGAGGAATTGCAAATACTACTGATACCAGTCATCAGGAATTTACAGAATACTTACTGAGATCCTTAAGTTTGATCTTACCCTCATATAATGCTTTCCCTACAATTACAGCAAATAAACCCATTTCGTTCAGACGGTCGATGTCATCAATATTACGTACTCCACCACAAGCAAGTACCTGGATACCCGGGAACCTATCAATTATTTGCTGGTATAACTCAAAGGAAGGGCCCTCCATTAACCCGTCTCTAGAAATATCTGTTGTTTTTACATATTTTAAACCGCGGCTGTAGAAGTAGTCGATGTGGTCAAATAAATCAATCTCTGTTCTTTTAATCCATCCTTTTATGGCAATTTTTCCATTGAGGGCATCTGCGCCCAGGGTCATTTTTTCACGTCCGTAAGATACAATCCAGGATGCAAAAAGTTCAGGTTGGAAAGCGGCAATGGTAGCAGCCGTAATGTAACTGGCACCGTATTCGTAGGCTTTGCTGATGTCGCCATCGGTACTGATGCCACCTGTAAAATCAACCTTCAGGTTAGTATGACCTGCGATCGCTTCGAGAATATGGTAATTTATTGGTGAACTCCTTTTGGCCCCGTCTAAATCTACCAGATGAACCACTTCAACTCCATGATCCTCGAATTCACGGGCAAGGTCAATCGGGCTATTTTTATATACAACTTCCTTGGAATAGTCGCCTTGTTTCAGCCGGATAACTTTCCCATTGTGAATCAAAATTGAAGGTATTATTTGCATACTATATCGTTAAAAAGTCTAAAATTATTGATTGATGCTGTGACGTAAATATAAATCCTATATGAAAAATTTAGATTTACCAGCAACGAACCGGAGTTTTCATGAAGAAAACGTCTGATATCAACAAAAAAGCAAATTAAGGTACGGAATTTAATCGATATCTACAAGTCGAAAGCCTTGTCCATGGATGGTTAATATCTGTATTGACTCGTCCTGTTTCAAATATTTTCTAAGTTTTACAATGTAAACATCCATGCTGCGTGCGTTGAAGTATGTATCGTCATTCCAAATTTGATTTAAGGCTGTTTTTCGGTCAAGGACAGAATTTTTGTACTGATATAATAGCAATAACAGATCATTTTCTTTACTTGTGAGTTTGACTTCCCCATCTTTTGACTTAAGTATCTGTTTTTCAAAGTCAAATTCGAAAAATCCAATTTTTACCGGAATTCGTTTTTGTTGCGTCTCTCCTTTATTTGTCCTTCGTATAATGGCATTGATTCGCAAGAGGAGCTCTTCCATACTAAATGGTTTAGTAATGTAGTCATCAGCACCCATTCGGAGTCCTTTGAGTGTATCTTCCTTGAGCGATTTTGCAGTCAGGAAAATGAAGGAAGCAGCATTGTTTAATAGTTTAATTTCCCTGGCAAGTGTAAACCCATCCTTTTTTGGCAGCATGATATCAAGGATGCATAAGTCGTACTTATTTTTTGAGAATAGTTTCAATCCTTCTACACCATCTACGGCCAGATCGGCTTTAAAATTTTTTAGCTCAAGGTATTCTTTTAGTATTAGCCCAAGGTTTGGGTCATCTTCAACAATCAGCAACCGGATATTTGTCATTTAAGTTCTCTTTTTGAAGGAATTGAAAGGACAAAGGTGCTACCCTTCCCTGATTCTGATTGAAGCCCTACCGATCCGCCGTGGCTTACAATAATTGATTTTACATAACTTAGGCCAAGTCCAAATCCTTTAACATCATGAATATCGCCTGTTGATACCCGGTAGAATTTGTCAAAAACCCTTCGTTGGTCTTCTTTTGCGATACCTATCCCATTGTCACTGACCTCTATGTTTAAAAAGGAATCGATATTATATGTACGAATCGTAATATATGGACTTCCAGAAGTGTATTTGATCGCGTTATCAACCAGGTTTTGGATCACATTTTTTAAATGCGGTTCATCACCCATTATAGATTCTTCATTGGATTCAAATGTTGTTGTGATCGATCCGTTAAGTTCTTTTATCCTGAATTCAAAAGCCCCAATCACTTCTGTAATCAAATGAGAGGGATCAATTTGTTTTATATTTAGCTTAAAATCGTTTTTATCGAGGACCGCGGCGCTCAGCACTTTTTCAACCTGTTGCTCAAGTCTTTTTGTTTCTTTACGTATTACCTTCAAGTACCTATTATATGTTTGTTTATTCCCGGCGATTTCATCTTCCAGAAGTGCCTCACTTGCAAGGGCAACAGTAGCAATAGGCGTTTTAAACTCATGGGTCATGTTATTGATAAAATCATTTTTGATTTCCGATAGTTTTTTTTGTCGCAAAATGATCCGTATGGCATAAACAAAAGCAAAAACAATAAGCCCGATGAAAAATAATGATGACGCCAGGGTTGCCCATACTTTTCTAAACAAAAACTGGCCTTGATGCGGAAAATTGACCAAGAGGTAATTCACATTTCCCAGGATGTCATTTGGAAACAGATTAGCCTTTAATTCTGAATTTTTAATTGCGTCCTCGTTTTTGAATTTTGAGATTACAAATTTGTTTTTCGATGCATCAAATACCCCGTATTCAAATTTTATATGAATCCCTTTATCTGAAAATTCCGCATTCAATAGGGAGTCGAGAATTTTTGGGTGGATCCGGTGTTCAAATCCGCTTTCGAAATCAAGTAATTTTTTTACAACTACATTAAACTTCTCTGATTTTTTCTCCAATCTATCAAAATCCACAATAAGTGAATCGTTCGTAGTATCATTCAGATGGATGGTAACTGTATGCCTGTTTCCAGCGGAGTCAATGGTGAAATCTTCGTAAACCCTGGTTTTGTTGATTACCCTTAATTCGTTCTGGTTTGATTTGAATTTCAGCTTTTCTGATTCATTTTTTGGATCGGTTTTAATGATTGTTTCCTGGACAACAATGCTACCGGAGTTTCGATTACCTTCCTCAACCCAAATTATTCCCTTATCAGTATCGGAGAAAAAAGAATTGGATGCTACAAAAAGCATTTCATTGAGTTCAAGGCGTTCGGAAACGTTCCGTAGGGATTCCTGTACGTCCTTATCAAATCGCTCCCGGCTCAGCTTAATGGCATTGTTGATCCAGTAAATCTGGAAACTTATCAGTCCAACCAATGCAACGGTCATCAGGCTTAGTATTATAAATATAGATCGCCTTGTCATGATGTATAGTAACGGGAACCAGCCACAAAAGTAGTATGAAAAGGCATTTTTAAGCTCGTCTTAACATTTTTTAACATTATTTAACATTTTAATCACATCTCAAACCCGTATAAAGTAATACCATTGTAAAAAATTTAATCAATGATTATGAAACGGATAAAAACCATAATACTGCTTACAACTTTAGTTGTGTTTTTTGCCTTGCCATCTTTTTCACAGGACAAGGATTCTAATGAGAAAAAAGTTGAAAAGAAAGTAAATGTGACAATGAAAATGGATGGCAATAAGGTCCATCTCAAGGTGATCGAAAACGGGGAGGCCGTATTGGAAAAAACTTATAATAGCAAGGAAGAAATGAAATCTGATCCTGAATTGAAGGAGTATAATGTATTTACCGGTGATCAGGGTAGTTTTATGAACGGCGAAGGCCGTATAAACGTAACCGTTAAAGAGGATGGGGACAAAAAAATAATTTTCATTGGAGAAAATGGCGAAAAGCATGAAATATCAGGTGGTGGCCACAATGTTTGGATTTATAAGGATGGAGAAGGGGCAACCGGCGAAGGAGAGGTGTTCTTTAAGTCGGATGACGGTACAAATTCTATAATAATTAAAGATAAGGATGGAAATATCACCATCGAAAAGGATGGTGAAGTGGTGGACTTATCGGAACATTTAAAAGTAGAAAAGCGTGATGATGGTACCCTGGTAATAACCGACGAAACCGGTACCCGTGAAATAAAAATGGGTGATATGGATCATGGAGCTGTTTTCTTTTCAAAGGATGGAGAATTCGAAACGAAAGATGGCAATGTAATGCACATGAAAACCAAAGAAGATGGAAATGGAAATGTGACAATTGAACTTGATGGCAGCAACGTTTGGTACTCTGATAGTTTGCATGAAAATGAACACACAGTATTGTTCTTTAGCGAATCAGATGAGCAATTGCATGAGGAAGGAGGGAAAAGAATAATCGTCACCAAAGAAATTACGTCGGGCGAAGGCGATGGCGAAACCAGGGTAATTGTGAAAGTGGAGAGGATCCATCTCGAAATAGTGGACCTTGATGACCTGAAAGAAATAGAAGAAATACCAGGATCAAATGTTGTTAGCAGCAAGATGCTGCAACTCGAGGAGGTCAGCTATTATCCCAATCCAAATACAGGTGTATTTAATTTGAAGTTTTCGGCTAAAAAGAAGCCCACCAGCATTCGTGTAATTGATATGATGGGCAAAGAAGTGTATTTTGAACAATTAGATAATTTTACAGGGAGGTATGATCAGCAGATTGACCTTACCGGCAATGATCGGGGTGTTTATATCCTCCAGATCATACAGGGAGCCAGGACATGGAATAAAAAGGTATTGATTGAATAGAGAATAAAAGTTTCTACAAAATGAAAAGGATTAATTTCTGTAACTATGTGACTTCAGCAACTCAATTAACTTGTAAATGGTAGAAGATGGATTCTCATGGCTTGTTAATTTTTTTGCTCTGGATGTCGCCATATCATCTTTAGCTACTAATCTATGATACAAATTAGTATCCATTTTCCCTTTTTGGTAATTCGGATACTTCCTCTCAAGTAATTGTAGGGCAAACCTGGTAGAGAGATGTGCCGAATGATTTTTAAAATGCAGTAAAAACCATAGTTCAATACAAGGGTTTGAGCAAAGCAATTCTGCTTTTAAGGTTAGAATTTTTTCTTTGGTATCTTCTTTGTCAAAATCATACATCACAAAAGTTTTATCCTTGGGATGTGATGGTTTGCCTTTTTTATACTTCCTTATGTAATTGTCACTGATATTGGTTCGAATTCTACTACTAATCTCAACAGGAATTCTGTAATGCCGTTTTAAGAATTTTACATATCTTTCTTCTGTTTCTCCTTCACAAAAAACATAATAGACGGGCTTTATCCTTCTTCCCTGTTGTAACCTTCTAGCCATTGATTAATTCCTTTAATGTAGAAATAGAATCATCAATGTAGGGTATAGCTTCAAATCGTCCTTGTAAATATCCTTTTTCAGCATCCATTGTATCCCTAAAATCTTTGAAGTCAAATAGGGAATACAATTCACTTGATCCATCTTCTTGTTTATTTATAAAGATAAGTTGGTCCTTTCGCATCTTTTTTAGATCAATAAGATTTGTATTGTGCGTGGTAAAGATTAATTGAGATTTGTCTGATGCATGGAAAAGGTTAATAATAAATTCAATTATATCCGTATGCATATGCGTATCAATCTCGTCAATCAACAAAATCTTGTTATGCTTGATTACATCTAACAATCTTAGGATGACAAAAAATAGTTTTCTTGTTCCGGCTGATTCTTCTCTTTCAAAATCAAACGGAACAGAAGAGTTGCTCTTATGATAAGTTATAATTCTGGGAATTTCCTGCATTTCATCTTCAACTGAAGATGTACTTTCATCTGCTCCAAATGCTGCTTTATATGTTTTCACTGGTACAACCTCTTTGCTAATTTCAACATTAATAATATCGCTATCGGCAATTTGAAGGGTGCGAAGAATCATCTCTTTATTACTATAAAATAGATCAAGAATATAATCTGTTGATAATCCTACATACGATAGTAAGAATTTTGAGGAAAAAAAGTTAAAAATTTCCTTCGGTAAATCCCTATCCATCTGGCTTGCACGTGAGATAAACAGGGTCTTATTGGATGTGTTAATAGCTACATCCATTGGCTTCTTAATTACACTTGAAAAAGAATACTTATCGGCTTTATTACTGGATGCTTCTTCATCTCTGGTAAATACTTTAGATATTCTGCCCTTGGGGTAGTGATACAGACTTTCCCGAATTATCTCCTTATTGGTTAACGCAAATGAGTATTCATATTCAATATCCTTTAAAACAAAGCGTATAAAAAATTCACTGGGAAGTTTGGCAGAAGATTTGTCAAGTTTGAATGGTTGAAAATTATAGATTGTATTCTCATTGTGTAGATGAGATTGAAAAATCATACCAGCACAAAACCTGATAGCTTTTATTAAATTACTCTTACCTGATGCATTTGCACCATAAATGGCAATAGTCTTTAAAATCTTCTCCTTACCAAAGGTGAAATAATTATTATTAAGCTCCTTGGCAGTAGCTGTTTTAATGTTGGCTGCTCTTAAATCAAGCACAACTTCTTCTTTGATAGAGAAAAAGTTCTTTAATCGTATTTCAAATATCATTTAAGTGTTGATTTTGGAATTATATTACAAATATAGCATATTAATCCATTCTTATTATAAAGTATCTGCCAAATAGGGTAGTAGGCTTAGTGTTATTACCTTATTATATTAATACAGTAATCTCACGAATGGACCAGAACAAAGAATTATTCTCTAAAATTATGGATGACGAAGAGTTTAACGATGCAGTTAAAAACTTACTGTTGAAGAAGGTGTATGATCGGTTGAGGGAGGCGAGTTAACTGTTTATTCCTGAATTTTATCCCGTTTTTCAATGTTCATTCAGATGAATGCCGGAATTATATTTCTGATTTGAATACAAAATCATCCTTTGAGCCTTCATCCTTCATCTTTCAGCCATACATTTCTATATTTGCAGGCCAAAATAAAATCAACAGTGATGCAGTTGCAAAAAGGAGCATTTAAAATACAGGGGGTCAGTCTTTTGGATTTATGCGCGAAGGAAGGGACACCTTTGTATGTTTATGATGCACAAAAAATTGAAGAACGGACAAATAAGTTAAAGCATGCATTTACAGGCATGAACCTGAAGGTGAAATATGCCGTAAAAGCGCTTTCCAATCAAAATATCCTCAAATTGATGAAGAAATTTGGTGTGGGACTGGATGTGGTATCCGTTCAGGAGCTCCAATTGGGTATCAAGGCCGGATTTAATGCTGAAGAGATTTTATATACCCCCAATTCCGTGGATTTTGAGGAAGTGAAGGAAGCCGTTGAACTGGGTGCGCAGGTAAATATCGACAACATCTCCATTCTGGAGCAGTTTGGGAATGAATTTAATGGCTCGGTACCAATTTGTATCCGCATCAACCCGCATATTCAGGCAGGGGGTAATTTAAAAATATCGACGGGTCACATTGATTCTAAATTTGGGATCAGCATCCTGCAAATGCGGCATCTGCTTCGGGTGATCAAAACATATGAACTTAATGTAACCGGCCTCCATATGCATACCGGATCAGATATTCTGGATACGAGGGTTTTTATTGAGGCCGCCCAGATACTATTTGATGCCGCAATGGACTTCCCGGACCTGAAGTTTCTGGATTTTGGAAGTGGTTTTAAGGTATCGTATCGCGAAGGTGACGTGATGGTAAATATGGAGGAACTGGGTGCTTCCATGCTGAAATCATATAAGAAATTCACAAAGGAATATGGCCGGGAATTGGAGATCTGGTTTGAACCCGGGAAATACCTGGTGAGCGAAGCCGGGTACTTATTGGTAAATGCGAATGTGGTTAAAACAACTCCTGCAACGGTTTTTGTGGGAGTTAACTCCGGAATGAACCACCTCCTACGCCCCATGATGTACGATGCTTATCATGAAATTGTGAATATCTCCAACCCGGGCGCTACCAGGAGGGTTTATACTGTTGTGGGATACATCTGTGAAACGGACACCCTCGGCTGGGACAGGCAACTCCATGAGGTTCGCGAAGGTGATATTTTGGCCATTAAAAATGCCGGTGCGTACGGTATGTCAATGGCATCCAATTATAATTCAAGATTACGACCCGCGGAAGTACTGATTTATGAGGGGAAAGCGCACGTGATCAGGAAGAAGGAGACCCTTGATGACCTGCTTCGAAACCAGGAGGAAGTTGAGCTTTAGTAGAAATTTTATTTGAATTTAGAATATTGACCGGACTGGCAGGGAATAGCGATGATGAATTTTGAAAGTTTTGCATCCATTTACACGGATATTTGGATGAATTCTGTTTTAGATTGAACAGGCACTTAATTAAAGATACCATATTCAATTTTTTTGTTAATAGAATGATTGATCATCAACCTGATTCAAATACTTCTTCATAAGATGTTACCAAATCTGCTATTACGTTTTAAATTTCCTATCGTATCTTGTAAATTCATAATACAAGGAGCAAATTAAAAAAGTGTGAGTTATAATAAATATTTCCTGTCCATTCTAAAAAAACTGTGGGATGCACTAGTGGATTTGATTCCAATAATAGTAGTAGTAGTATTTTTTCAGAGTATTGTTATCAGGGAGCCTTTCCCTCAAATAGGAGAAGTTATTTTCGGTATTATTTTAGTTATTCTGGGGTTAATGCTATTTATTGAAGGCCTGGAAATGGGGCTGTTTCCCATTGGTGAGACAATGGCCCAGGCCCTGGCAAAAAAAGGGAGCCTTTTTTGGTTATTGATTTTTTCTTTTACCCTTGGTTTTTCAACTACTATTGCCGAGCCTGCCTTAATCGCCATTACTAAAGAAGCATCTGTTATATCTTCGAACGCCGGATTAATTGCAAATAGTCAAGACGTTAGGGAGGTATATGCTATGGGCCTACGGCTTACTGTGGCTTTTTCTGTTGGATTAGCCATTGTTATTGGTGTATTGCGTATTCTCAAAGGCTGGCCATTGCATTACTTGATTATCGGGGGATATGTTTTAGTTATGTTGATGACCATAATTGCTCCCCGTGAGATTATTGGTTTGGCCTATGATGCAGGTGGAGTAACCACCTCAACAATTACTGTTCCACTGGTAACAGCTTTAGGAGTAGGTCTGGCAACTATAATTAAAGGAAGAAGTCCATTACTGGATGGTTTTGGACTGATTGCCTTTGCTTCACTTTTACCTATGATATTTGTTATGGCATATGGCATATTTTGGTTTTAATAACATAACATGTTTGATTATTTGATAGATTTTGCCTGGGTATTGTTTTATACTTTGAGGGATGTTTTGCCCATTGTATTATTAGTCCTATTCTTTCAGCTGGTTGTTTTAAAACAACCTATCCCTCATTTAAAGAAAATGATTCTAGGGGGGATTTTCGTTGTTCTTGGACTCTCTTTGTTTCTAATGGGCTTGGAAAAGGCGCTTTTCCCTGTAGGGGAAATTATGGCTAGCCAATTGTCTGATCCTGATTTTTTAGGGGTTACTGAGAGTGGCCTTTCGGATTGGAGGTCCTATTACTGGATATATATTTTTGCAGCGTTGATAGGGTTCGCCACTACTATTGCCGAGCCATCATTAATAGCTGTTGCTATGAAAGCTGAGGAGGTTTCTGCGGGTACCATAAACCCATGGGGGCTACGTATTACGGTAGCTATTGGAGTTGCTTTAGCTTTGGCTTTGGGTACATTCCGTATTGTAACCGGAACGCCTTTGTTTATATACATTATGATAGGTTATATTATTGTAATGGTTCAAACTATTTTTGCCCCAAAAAGACTTATTGCATTAGCCTACGATTCAGGAGGTGTTACTACTTCAACGGTAACTGTTCCACTGGTTGCTGCACTGGGGTTAGGACTTTCAAATGCAGTTCCCGGAAGGAATCCGGCAATTGACGGATTTGGACTTATTGCTTTTGCAAGCTTATTCCCAATTATTACTGTACTGGGATATGCTCAATTTATGAGTTTGAAAATTAATTTGTTAAAAACTAAAACAGAGAAAAATGCAGTTTAAACTAATTATGGCATTCGTTAAACCGAACATCAC